>NZ_JBMQOC010000017.1:0-20560 GCF_053550995.1 Parapedobacter sp. | reverse complement strand
TCCAGCACGGCCCCGTCGAGGCTGTATTGCGTCACCCCGGCACCGATGCCGAAGCTCAGTCGCTGCGTGTCCCCTCGTTCAATCGCAGACGGAAGGCGTAGTTGGCATAGGCCGAGGTGGCCGCCTGCGGGCCAAGCTTGTCGGCGATGACCTGCAACCCCAGCCCGTGCCGTTTACTGATCGGGTCCACGACGCCGTCGATGGACAGCAGCCCCGTTTGGGGTGCGCCCTCCAGCCCTACCCATTGGCTGCGCAGACCTAGCTGCCCGAACCATTCCTCCTTGTATCCCGTATACGCCGGGTTCACACTCATCGAATTGAATATGTACTGCGTGAACTGTACGTTCTGCTGGGCCCGGCTTTCAGATACCGCCAGGCCAATCACGAGTATCACTGATGTTATAATGCGCTTCATAGCCATTGTTTCGTTGCTTTACCTTACTGCTTTTTTATAAGAACCCAACTTGCATACCGTTCTTGCCGGCTACCGTCATGAGTAATAATCACGTAATAATAGGTGCCCTCGTTCAATCCTTGGCCACCCCAATCATTTTGGTAGTTATTATTGCGATACACCTCGTTACCCCAACGGTTCACTACCGTAATCTCCACGCGGTCAAAACCCTCTATACCGACAATCTCGAATACATCGTTCCGACCGTCGCCGTTTGGCGTGAATACATTAGGAATCTTGAATGGACGCGTTTGAACGGTCACGCTGATTGTTGCGATGTTAGATACTAGTCCGTTCTCGTCTGTCACTTCGTAACGGACGGTGCTGGTACCCGTAAATCCATTGGCGGGTTCAAACGTCACCACGCCTTGTGCATCCACAGTATACCGGCCTTCACCCGGAACCGTAACCGTGGTTGCGCTATTTCCGGACCCATCGATAAGCCTTACCGTTGAGGGGACAATCGGGCTACTACCGGGTTGGTCATTTGCCAGCGCCGTAATCGTTACCGATTGGCCGTATGGTGTCGTGACTTGATCGTCATTAGCTGATGGTGCAATTTCCGCAGCAACGCCTTCCACCGTAACGGTGATGGTCGCGGCATTGGATTCGAGGCCGTTTTCATCCTTCACTGTATAGGTTATGGTGCTGACACCTACATAATCCGCGCCGGGAGTAAAGGTTACGGTGCCGTCGGCGCCTACGGTATAAGTACCCTCCCCTTCGATGGTTACAGTAGTCACGGCATTGCCGCTACCGGGTTCAACTAGCCGCACGGTGCCGGACACGATCGGTTTACTGCCCGCCTCATCGTTACTTACCACATGGATGGCAATCGGACGACCCTGGTTGGTGCTCACATCGTCATCGTTGGCTACCGGACCGAATACACCGGGCACCTTGATTTCGGTTTCATCACCAGGTGTTCCACCGTCGGGATCTTTGGCATTTACTTTTGCGACGTTGACCACAGTACCTTCTTCCACATCGGCTGCCTTAATGGTATACTTCAACTCGAACGACTGGTTAGCTTTCGGCGCCATAGTGGCGATTTCTTCTTTCCATTCGGGGAACAGCATGTCGGTCACGACCACATCTGATAGTGTTACGTTACCCGTATTGGTTACCGTGATGGTATACGTGATGACATCACCGACATTACTGAATGATTCGCGGTCGGCTACTTTTTTGATATCGATACTTATATCCTTACCGACGGGCACTTCGATTTCGTCCTCGTCTTCCGGGTCACCGGGGTTCCCGCCCGTGGCGCTGGCCACGTTCACCACGCCGCCCTTGTCGATGTCGGCCTGCGTGACCGTGTATTCCAGCTCGAAGCTGCGTGCTGCGGCCGGTGCCAACCTATCGATGCTGCCGCTCCACTCGGGGAATAGTACGTCGGTCACGGTGTAGTCCGCCAGCGTCACGTTGCCCGTGTTGGTCACCGTGACCGTGTAGGTGATCGTTTCACCGGCGGTGCTCACGGTTTCTTTGTCGGCAACTTTCGCCACCTCGACAGCAGCATTTCTTATCACTTCGGTTGTGGCTTCATCGCTCACCGGGGTACTAAGTTCATCGGCATCAAAGGTGAATGTGTTCACGATGTCACCGCCATTGTCGATTTGCGACTGGATGGCCGCGTAGCTCACTATGTATTCCCATGTTTCATCGACGTCAAGCTCGCCGTCACCGTCCGTATCGCCAGATGGCATACCCAATATCAATGCCGTGCTTGTGCCGCTTTGTGCAACGGCGTCGGTTGCAGTAACGCCCGTCAGGCTAACGTTGCCCGTATTCCCAACCGTAATCGTATAATTCAACGTAGCAGGAGAAGCGACACTGCTCTGGTCAACAGTTTTCTCCACCGTGACAGACCGAGTCTGCGTGATGGTGGTCACTGCATCGTCGCTAACCTCGCCGGTCAGCTCAGCAGCACCGAATGTGAACGTGTTCACTATGTCGCTACCATTATCGATGTGCGACTGCCCGGCGGCGTAGCTGACCGTGTAGATCCACGTTTCACCCACATCGAGGATACCGTCATCGTCGGTGTCGCCTGAAGGTATGCCCAGCGTCAACGGCGTACTTGTACCATCCTGTGCAACGGCGTCGGTTACCGCAATGCCCGTCAGGCTTAAGTTGCCGGTGTTCTCCACCGTAATCGTATAATTCAGTGTAGCCGGGGCAGCGATATTATCCTGGTCTACGGTCTTCTCAACAATGACTGAAGGTATTTGCGTGATCGTTGTCGTCACATCATCTCCCCCTGTCGCACCCTCCTCGGTTGTGACCGACACCGTATTCAATAAACCAGCACCATTATCAATTTGATCCTGATCCACAGCATAATCGAATGCATAAGTCCACGTTTCGCCTATTTCCAGTATATTATCGGCATTGATAGATTCAATGGCCGTACCTACATCAAGTGTTTCGTCCGCAACATCCTGTTGCTTCAACACATCCGCTATACTAACCCGTGTTAAATCAAATTCACCCGTGTTTTCAATCGTTATAGTATATGTCAATTGGCCGACACCACCTATTTCGCTCAAATCGACCGTTTTTTCGACGGATAAACTCACCGGTTTCACAATGACCTTTACCGGAACAATTGGGCTTATACAACCTGTTGCGTCTTGTTGCGCAACATATGCAGTGAACTCCCCGGCTAATGCCGTGCTAACCGAAGGTTTCTCATTGGGCGAAAGCGGATTCCCATTTTCATCAAACCAAATCAAGGTATGATCCGGCAATGCCGTGGCGTCATATCCGATACCCGTAGCACCTACATAGATCACTCTGTCCGCGACGGCAGGCGCATCCGGTGTTGGGTTGACCGTGACTTTAAAAGTCTCTGAAGCACCTGCCCCTGGGCATCCACCCATACCATCGATCCATGCGGTAACTCGATAATAGGTAGTCTGGGTCAACGGTCCTGTATTCAAAGTGGTTTCCGTTACTCCCGAAATTGCTTCCCATGTCGTCTGGTCAATCGACTGCTCCCAGACATAAGTATAGTCCGGATCACCCATACCGCCTGAAACGTCGGCGGTTAACTGGGCGGCTTCACCCATGCAAACCGTCGCTACACCACCGGTAACGGATATCTCAGGCTTTTGGTTATTTATACGTAATAAAATCGGTTCCGATACGGCGCTACATTTTTCATTGGCCAGTGTCGTCGGATCACCGGCTACTACCACACGAAATTCGTAATTGTCCAGTGCAGCCGTGGCCGAGACCTCGAAGGTCACCGGATTCGTTCCAGTACTTGTTTTATAGCTACCAATGTTCTCCCATACTCCTGACGAGCCACTCTCCCGACGCTGGAGCACAAAGTAATTGATGGGATATGCCTCACTGTCATTAATTACACGTGCGGTAAAGGTAACCGGTCCACCAACACATGCCGGAAGCTGCGGGCTCACCACAAAATCCACGCTCGGCCCCATCGGACGGAAACCGATGTCGTCGATGGCGATGTCGTTGCCGTCATGGTTAGCTACGATATTCGTAATTTTGAGTTTAATCTTATTTACGCCCGACGGCATCTCAAAATCTGTTGTTATCTTTGTCCAGGTATTGACCGGCGAAACGTCGTTATCCGTACTCGAATATGAATGGATTTCTTGGTCATTCTCGTCTAAAATATCAAAACGAATACGGGGCTTCGTTTTATTCTCGTTATTTACATCCTTGATCCAAGCAGAAAACTCGAACCTCGTCCCGGCACACAATCCGTCCATCGTCCGATCGAAGTACAACTCCGTACTTGAATGGGCATCTACCAACAACATATACCCTAACTCCCCATCTTCTTCTGTATGATCCAAGCCAGGGTGAAAAAATTGATTCCGATAGCCACGCGAATCGGTCACAATGGAATAAGAACCCCGCTTTACATTATCCCGGTACTGGGGTCCGAATTTGGATTGACCATATGAACTCGGCGGATTCGAAGGAATATAGAATAGCAGGTTGACTGGATCAATATCGGCTAGTGGTTCTTTTCTAAAATAAATGGGTACCGAAATGCCCGATACCGTATTGTCAACGGCTGAATAATACTCATGATCCGGGTGATTAGGAATTGCCTTTCCAAAATCTTCAAAAATAATGAAATCACCATAGCCTGATGTTTGGGCAAAGCTATCTACTCCACCGAACAGTGTCGTTAGCAGAACAAAAAGGAATATCTTCTTGAAAATACTAAGTAAAAATCTACGATTCATAATAATACGTTGAAATCAAGTCAATGAAAATTTCAGATGGGTAGTGGAGGTTTCGAATAATCCCGTCAGTTGCTGGCGCTCGATATATCGGATTCGCCATTGCTTGGTTAGATCCCAAATTCATTTCTCAAATTGTAAATTAATAGATGTAACTCATTTGCTTTTCCAAGATGACATACCTTGTAGAAGCACACAAAGAGAATGAATTGTGGTGCAGACGACAATTTAGTGTACACGAACGACAGGAAAATGTATGTGAACGGCGATCTGTGTAGGAGTTATGCTACAACGGGTAATATGGGAGCTTAATCAAGTAAAATGGGAAGTGAATGAAAAATATAATAATCGAAGCGGCCAGACCCGAAACTACCGATAGATTTCCCAAACGGAAATAAGATCGGACAGGGTTTTCACGCCGAATTTTTCGAATATCCGCTTCTTATAGGTACTGATGGTCGTTTCTTTTAAATTAGTTAATTGAGCGGTTTGCGAAAGGGACGTCCCTCTGATTAATAAGTCAGCAATCTGGTGCTCACGTGGCGAAAGTCGATAAGCCACTTCGTCCTCCCCATGGAAGACATCTCCACGTAATGCGGTCTCTATCGCAAGCACGATATCGTCAACGTCGGCATTTTTTGCCAAAAAACCGTTGGTTCCGAAGGCCAGGTATCTCGGACCGTAAACCGCTTCATCCAACTCAGAAAAAATCAATATACGCGTGAACGGACTAAGTGATTTGATTCGCTGAACAGCGCCTAACAGGTGCACATTATCTGCTATTTCAGCATCGAGAACCACCAAATCATATCTTTTTTTGGGCAGATCACTAAACGTCTCCTGAAAATTATTGGCTTCGCCGATGGCCGACATCGGAAAATGTTGCTTCACCAGCCATTTCATCGCAACGCCTACCACCTCGTGGCAATAGGTCAAGAATATATTATGCTTAACATTCGCTAAGTTACTTCCCATGTTGCATACAATAGGTGCGTTTCCCTGTTCCTTTAATCCTTATAATGACAAAGGTAGGTGGTTAAACAGGTATTCGAAAACCAATGCATGTAAACAGCATAAAAATGTATGCGAACGACAAGAAACACCGAATGTTACCTTGGTCACCGCAGGGGTTACGGTATTTAACCAGCTTATGGGAAGCCAAAAAATCAACGAAAGAATTGGGTAAGCACCCCGTTGCACAACTGCTGGCTTGCGGCAAGCGCCGAATCTTTTAACAACGCTGCCTCCGGTTGCACAAAATTACCCGGCATCACATCAGCCCGAGCATTTTCCAGTAAAATTTGGACATCAGCCAATGTGGTTTCCACATGGAACTGCAATGCTAATATGTGGTCTCCAATGGCAAAAGCTTGGTTTTTATTAGCTTCCGATGAGGCCAGGTTAACAGAACCGTAAGGAATCTCAAATTTGTCTGCATGCCAATGGAAAACGGTTGGCCCAATGGAAAAGAGTTCACTAAACCACGGCAATGCCTTTGCTTCTTCGGTGGCTATTACAGGAAACCACCCTATTTCCTTGTTGGGTGCTGGCTTCACCGCCGCCCCAAGCACATTCGCCAGCAGTTGGGCGCCCAAGCATATACCGAGAAGTTTCTTCTTTTCATCAATTGCTGCCTTGATGAACTGCTTTTCTTCAACTAGCCAAGCGTAACGCGCCTCGTCGAACACATTCATGGGACCGCCCAGCACAATCAACGCATCGATTTCCGATAATTCCGGTATTTGCCATGACTCATTAAAAAAACACGTGGAGGTAAGGTTATGGCCATTTTCTTTTGCCCAGGTTTCAATATGGCCTAATCCTTCGTAAGGAACGTGTTGAAAATAATGGATGTTCATTCAACCGTGCAGTTAACTCAATAATCGATGTCTAACAGGCTACCTAGCGGCAATACCACGCCATTTTTAATTTGCAATGCGTCTTCAGTGAGGGTCCAAACCGTTGTTTCTACTCGCTTTGGACCTTCAACCGTTTGGAATGTAATCGTAGCCTTCGATTTAAATTCATTACCCAGCCGCAAGGCTCCATGCAATTTCTGTCGCAACTCGGACACATGATCTTCCGATGCCCGCACTAATTTGTACTTCGGGATATCTTCTTTAGGTATTAACTCCACAGTATCCATATTGTTTGTTCGAATAAAACAATACTACACAAATTCACTCAAAATCACAAGGGCCAGACAGGGAAAAGCGCGGCTATGTCGCCCATGCCTTATCCCCTTTCTTATACGGGTAATCTCCATCATATTTACCGGGAATCTGGACGTAACGAAGTGCTTTGGTAGCTCCCAATTCGGACGTGAAAAAGCCTAGTAAGGTAAGTTGCTTGAATAAGTGGAAATAATGGTTAGGGTCTTCCCCGGCCCTATTCCGCTGATAATCCTTCGCCTCCTTGTCAATTGCAGCCAATAACGTTGTGCGCTCGCTGGCGTCGAGTTCCTGGAATTTACGGCCAAACTTATCCTTGGAAGCGCTCTCCAACAACGCAAGCCCATCGACGAACGTTTTTTGATCGGCCGACGTATAACAATCTTTCACCATGACCGGAATAAAAGCCCCTACGCCGGCCTCCTTTGCACCGGGACTATGGGTTGGGGGTAAGATCGTATCTGCGATATCGCCAAGGAAATCGACAGTAGCCGGTTCAAAAAGTCCCTCCACCGTGTTTGTAGCTTCCCTTGTACATCCCTCCAAAAACAGATTGGCCCCTATGACCGCCCCCCCCATTATCCAAGCGACCCGTGCCAAAGCTTCTCTTCTATTCATAACTAATTCTTTTTAAAATTAACAATTGCAGCGCGTACCCTATTAAAGGTTACCTTTTTTCATTTCCGACGTCGCAAAATCAACCGCTCGTGCGGTTAATGCCATGTAAGTTAACGATGGGTTTACACATGCCGCAGAGGCCATACATGCGCCGTCAGTGACAAAAACATTCAACGCATCCCATACTTGGTTGTTCCCATTCAACACAGATGTCTTCGGGTCCCTTCCCATCCGGGCAGTGCCCATCTCATGTATGCCTTGGCCAAAACCATAGCCATTATCGTACGTTTGCACATCTTTCACCCCGGCCACTTCGAGCATTTCCTGGCAGTCCTCCATCATGTCTTTACGCATTTTCAGCTCGTTCTCTTTGATTTCCATATCCATGGCCAATACAGGCAACCCCCATTTATCCTTCACTTCCTTATCAAGGAATATCCGGTTTTCGTGGTAAGGCAAAATTTCACCGAATGCGGTAAAACCAACAGACCATGAACCGGGCTCACACATCGCATCCTTCCATTCTCCACCGATACTCATCTCTGCAATTTCACCGCTCCAGCGACCACGGCTGGCCGACCCTTGGTAGCCGAATCCACCTACATAGTCGCGCTTATCTTCGCCCACATTCCGATAACGTGGGATGTACAGCCCATTTGCACGGCGCCCGAAATAATACTTATCTTCATAGCCTTCTACCCTTCCGCGGGCACCACAGCGGAAATGATGGTCCATCGCGTTATGTCCAAGCTCACCGCTGCTGCTACCTAAGCCACCTTCCCACACATCGGTTGCCGAATTCATCAGAACCCAGGTCGAGTTGAAAGCCGATGCACATACGAATACGATTTTTGCAAAATATTCATATGTTTGGTTGGTCTCCGCATCTAATACTTCCACCCCTTTGGCCCGCTGTGTATCTTTATCGTAGAGGATACGGGTTACAATGGAGAACGGACGGAGCGTCAGGTTGCCTGTTGCAACCGCCGGCGGCAGCGTAGAAGATTGCGTACTGAAATAAGCACCGAAATTACAACCCAGCCAGCACTGATTTTGATATTGGCAGTTCATGCGGCCTTCGTGCGGCTTCGTCAGGTTGGCCACCCGGCCCATGATGAAATGACGCTTGCCCTTATAATGGGATTTGATGCGGGCGGCCAAGTCCTTTTCCACCACATTCATATCCATCGGCGGCAGGAAATCGCCATCGGGCAACACATCCAATCCGTCGCGATTACCACTGATGCCTGCCCATCTCTCCGCATAGCTGTACCAAGGTGCGATGTCTTTATACCGAATCGGCCAATCGGCCCCGTGTCCGTCCTTCAGGTTGGCTTCGAAATCGAGGTCGCTGTGCCGGTAACTCTGTCGTCCCCACATCAATGAACGCCCCCCCACATGGTACCCGCGATACCAGTCGAAACGCTTTACTTCAACATAAGGGCTTTCCTTTTCATTCACCCAGAAATCGAGGTTTTTTTCATTCAATGGATAGTCCCTGCTAAGTACAGGGTAGTCTTCAATCATCTGCTGCGTACGGCCGCCACGGTGCGGGAAATCCCAAGGATGTTTGGTTGCCGCTGGGTAATCTTTAACGTGTTCCACATTACGGCCCCGCTCTAACATAATGGTTTTGAGTCCTTTTTGGGTCAACTCTTTCGCAGCCCAGCCCCCGCTGATTCCTGATCCGATTACAATCGCATCGTATACATTATCTGCCATCGTTTGTGTTATAGTGTTATTTAGTTATATCTGTTGTCTGCTTAGACTACTAAAGGTACTATTAAGACGTCACTTTTCAAATTTTATTGCGTTATTGCATGGATTACCCTGTAACTGGCGCTTTCTCTTCTTTAAAAAAGACGGCAAATAAAAATAATACCACCGCAGCGATGCCTGCCGGGACGAGCCAAATATTCTGCCAGAAGGGATCAATTGTCGGATTTTCCCTGTAATATTCACTGATAAACCCGGCGACCCAAAATCCAATCAATTGTCCCACACCGTACGTCGCCAATGTAATTAATCCCTGGGCCGAACTTTTATACTTCTCGCCCGCTTTCGCATCGGTATAGATCTGTCCGGAAACAAAAAAGAAGTCGTAACAAATACCGTGCAATGCAATACCGATAATCAACATGTAAGCCAGTTCGCCCGCGTTGCCATAAGCAAATAAGAGGTAGCGGATCGCCCAAGCTAACATGCCCAACATGATCGTGTTCTTGAATCCAATCCGGACAAACAGGAAGGGTAGAATTAGCAGGAAGAAGGCTTCCGAGACTTGGCCAATGGCCATTTTGCCCGTCGGATTTGGCAAGCCTGTTTCCGAAAGGAACAAATTTGCGTTCTGGTAATAAAAGGCAAGCGGGATGCAAATCAATACCGAGGCTACAAAGAACACGAGGTAATTTCGATTGCCTAATAACTTGATGGCATCCAAGCCCAATACCTCGGAGAGGCTTCGCTTTTGCCTACTACCTTTCCCGATCGGAGGTGTTTTCGGCAATATGAAACTGAACAAGCCCAACGCCAGCGAAGCCATGCTGGCCATTAAAAATGTATTCCGCAACAGGCCATCCTTTATCCCCCCTTCGGCGTCCCATCCGAGGGAACTGATGGTGAGCCCCGCCAAAATCCAACCGACGGTTCCCCAAACGCGGATGCCGGAGAAGGACTTTTCAGGATTAGCCAGTTGCCTGAATGAAACCGAATTAACCAAAGCGAGCGTGGGCATATAAGCGATCATATACACGAATACATAAGGGTAAAATTGACCAACACTGTCCGATTTGTACATCTGGAACATCAATATGGCGCCCAGCAAATGCAATCCGCCAAGGATACGTTCAGCGTTGAAATACCTATCCGCAATCAACCCGATGATAAAGGGCGCGATGATAGCACCCCATGACTGTGTAGAGAAAACGTTGGCAACTTCAAAACCCGACGCGTTTAAGTTCTGCGGCAAGAAGGTGCCTAATGTAACAAACCATGCCCCCCAAATAAAAAATTCAAGGAACATCATGACAGAGAGCTTGATTCTTGTAACGACCGTCATTTCATCAACGTATAAAATCAACGAAGGAAATCATCCACTTCGCGGTAAGCAGCTATCAATTTGACTTCACCTTCCTTGCCACCTTCGGATTTACCGTGCTCCATGCCAACTACGCCACGATACCCTTTGTCGTAAATATATTTAAAGACATTTTTGTAGTTGATCTCGCCCGTGGTGGGTTCCTTCCTACCGGGGTTATCCCCTACTTGGATATAAGCGATCTCTTCCCAACACCGCTCCATACTGGCTATCAAATCACCTTCGTTGCGTTGCATATGGTATATATCGTAGAGTATTTTGCAGGAGGGGCTGTCTACCCCCTTGCAGATGAGATAGGTTTGGGTCGAATACCGTAGAAATAGGTTCGGTGTATCGCTCAACGGCTCAAGCACCATGGTGATGCCATGGGGTTCGAGTATTTCGGCTCCCTGCCGCAATGCTTCGATAACGTTGGCTGTCTGGATATCCAAAGGCAGGTGCCGGGCATAATCGCCTGGTACTACCGTAGTGTATTTACCACCACACCGCTTCGCGAGCTCCACCGCCTGCCGGCAACCTTTCAAAAAAACATCAATATATTCTTGTTTCCCCTCGGCCAAGGTGTTTGCTCCATTTCCTCCTTTATCCAGCACGAATACCCCCATCGTCATGCCGAGTTTAGCCAATAGCTTACCTATCCGTTCTTGCTCATCGACAGGCCTGCCGGAGAAACCGTTGTCTTCTATGCTACGGAATCCCTGGTCGTAAGCAAACTGGATCTGATCGATGACATCCTTTCCGGCGTGGCTTTCGAATTGTCCCTGATGAGGGCCATAATTCAGATTAAACGGCCCTGCTTTTTGCTTCTCCGAATTGGTGCGGGAAAAAGCTGGCGATAAACCGCCTCCGATTACGGCTCCCGTCGCCAGGAGCGAGTTCCTTACGAAGTGACTTCTTTTCATGTTTGTTAACTATTAATGATCAATTAGCTATTAACTTTTTAAAACCCGTACTCATCGTATCCCGGACCATACCCCGGTTGTCTTTATATACGATAAGTACTTCTATTCCCTTAAGTTGGTTTACAAACGCTATGGCGTCGGCCACCGGCATGGCCATGATGACGTTATCATATCCGTCGGCGGTCATGGCATCCTCGCTATAAACCGTTGCACTTACTATGCCCGTGGCAAACGGGTATCCTGTTTTCGGATTGATGTGATGGGATATGCGCCTATCCCCGTCCTGCAAAAATTTCCGGTAACTACCCGCTGTCGTGATCGCCCCTTCCTGTATCTCTACCACATCATCAATCACCGTGCTTCCCCCACCCGTTTGTGTCGGGCGTTCAATTCCTATACGGAAGGGCGTACCATCCGGTTTCGGCCCCTTCACCCGCAACTCACCACCCAATTCCACAAGGTACCGTGTCACACCGCGGTCTTCCATGTAATCTGCCAATACGTCAACGGTATACCCTTGCGCAATCCCGTTCATATCCAACTCCACACAAGACCGTTTTTTTCTTAATCGCTGCCCGCGTAGCTTGATCTTCTCCATGCCGATACAGACCATTACTTGGTCTACCGCAGCACTATCGGGCAAACGGTCTCGGCTTTCCACACCGAACCCCCAAAGCTGTACCAATGGAGCTACCGTGATGTCGAAAAGACCACCACTTTCCCGGTATATTTCAAATGACCGCCTGAGTACACGAAGAAAATGCTGATCCGTTATCCGTATGATGCGATCGGCATCATTAACTTTGTTAATCAACGAATAAGGCTTATACAGCGACATTGAGCTATCAATAACCGACAAGATACTATCTATGGAGGCTCTTGAAACTACCTCGGCCCTTGCATAATAGGTAACTGCATATGTCGTACCCTGCGCATAGCCCGTAAGCTGGTATTTTTTTAAGCCCGGATTGCCAGCGCCTGTTGATATAAACCAACAGGCGATAACAACAAATACACTACAGTACCACGGTTTGCCCCGGTATTGCATAGGGATAAAGGCCATTTTCGTCGGGAAGTACTTTTGGCAACGCATCCCATGCCAGGCGCTCGGGCATCAAATCGATATTGGATTTCAAAGCATCTTCCCATTTGATAACTTGCCCCGAATAGGTAGCCAATCTACCGATAATACCGGTCAGCGTACTATACGCTCCGTACTCCGCATTTTCAAATTTGTACTCACCCTTCGCAACGGCATCGAAAAACTCCACATGCTCTTGCTCGTAGGGGTTGGCGTTGCCTTGCTTTGGATGCCGATAGAGTTCATTGCCCTTGGTATCCCACAGCACGGCGTCGTTATTGGCAGAAAGGTAGGTGCGGCCTTTCGTGCCCTGAAACGTCTCGTCGACACGGTTGGAGGTTCCTTCGAAATGGCGGCACTGGCTATATATCACCGCGCCGTCGGCATAAGTCAGTTCCACCGCGTGGTTGTCGTAAATTTCACCGTGTTCTTTGCCGGTACGCCATGCACGGCTTCCCGTACCTTGGATCGAAACCGGGTAACTTCCTTTTACCCAGTTTGCTACATCGATATTATGCACGTGCTGTTCCACGATATGGTCGCCGCAAAGCCAGTTGAAATAATACCAATTCCGCATTTGGTACTCCATTTCCGTTTGCTCTGGTTTACGTTCCCGCACCCATACACCACCGCTGTTCCAATATACTTGACCCGACACAATGTCGCCCAGGGCTCCGTCTTGTATACGCTTGATCGCTTCCCGATAATTGGCCTGATAGCGGCGTTGAAGCCCAACGACTACGTTTAGCTTCTTCCGCTTAGCCTCTTCCGCGGCCGCTAATACCCTACGTATCCCAGGGACGTCTGTAGCCACGGGCTTTTCCATAAAGACATGTTTTCCCTGGCGCACAGCCTCTTCGAAATGGGTAGGCCTAAACCCAGGCGAGGTAGCCAAAATGACTACATCAGCAAGTGGAATCGCCTGCTTATAAGCGTCAAATCCCACGAATTTACGATCTTCGGGCACGTCGAGCTTATCCGCATGGCGTTCAGAGAGCTTCTGGTACGCTTCATCCAACCGATCACGGAAAGCATCAGCTAACGCCACGATTTTGATGTTGGCGCCAGACGCGATCGCATTAAAGGAAGCCCCTGTACCTCGGCCCCCACAACCTATCAACGCCACCTTGATGGTGTCGTCTACACTTGCGTGTGCACCTATAAAAGGCGCTCCGCTCAACATTGCTCCACCGGCCAACAACGCCGATGTTTTCAAAAATTCACGGCGTTGCCCGCCCAAACTTGCTTTATCCATCTGTTTTAGTTTATCTAAATGGTTAACAAAATTAAATCGTTCATGATAAGAAATCAATAATCTTCTATTGGCGGCCGATCAAAGTAAGCCATAATTTCCGCTTCGGATGGCGGATTCAATGGCCTTACCAGTCGCAAGCCGATAAAAGGAGCTTCTGGGAACCACCAATTGCTTTTTGGAATCTGTGGGTCGAGTTGTTTCCAAGAAGGATCTGAAGGCAGTCGCGATGCGGAACGCAGGTGTTGAGCGTCATCCGCAAACGAACCGCCACGGATACTATGCGGGTAGAGCTTATCGGGTATCGCTACTGGGTTATCGGCGGTAACACCCTCGAACTGTTGGTAGAAATCTGCAATATACTGGTCGTAAGTCCACTCCGCTACGTTTCCATGCATATCATACAATCCCCATGCATTGGGCTCCTTCTGGCCAACTGCATGAGTTTTGCCTTCGCTGTTATCGGCATACCATGCATAATCACCCAATACAGTGGTTTCATCCCCGAAATTATATGCGGTAGTGCTTCCTGCTCGGCACGCATATTCCCATTCTGCCTCCGTAGGCAATCGATAAAACACCCCGGTGTGCACGTACAACCATTTACAAAATTGGATAGCGTTGTAATGGGTCATGGCTAGTGCCGGATGCCCTTCCTTACCCATACCGAACGTCATATCCAAATAGGGTTTTGTAGGGCGCGTCACCGCGTCCACCTCCGGTGCCACAGTGCCACCACTACGGGTTAATTCCAGGTCCTTGTAAACAAAAGGTTCGTATATGTCCCATGTTACCTCATAGGTGCCCATCCAAAACGGTGCTATCTCAACCTCATGGACCGGTTGTTCGTCAGGTTTACCACTTGCACTGCCCATTGCAAACACTCCAGCGGGTATAGGTTGCATGGTGAAACTGAGGTTGGTACCCTCGATCTGTTGCGTGTAGGGTTTAAAATCTTCTTGAGCTACGGCAAAATTCAGCAAAAATATGCACGAAAAAAAAACGGATTTAACAGTCATTTCAGCTATAATCAATAAAAATCGGTGGCTGAATTTACTTCCTTTTTACGTAAATCCAAAAATTCGGCAATTTAATTTCGACAAGGGCAACTATGCGCAGCCACCCCATGCTTGGAGACATAAGGCTATAAAACACCACTCTAGTGTATTATTTACACTAGAGCGGGGCCGTTAAACGTGTTGAAAACTTTTTTATTTGATGGGATCGCGGCTCACCCTACAGGCTCAAATCTGGCCGTAAAATGCCGAAGCATCGGTGGTTCATAAATAATATTATATCCGGCGAACGATCGTCTTCGTCTGTAGACCTCTCCGATTACCTCCGCGACATAATCGATATGGCTTTGGGTATACACCCTTCGGGGAATAGCGAGCCGGACAAGTTCCATGGGCGGAGACACGAGCCCCCCGTCCGCCGCATACTTACCAAACATCACCGAACCGATTTCCACACCCCGCACCCCACCCTCTAAGTACAGCGCATTGCAGAGGCAAAGACCGGGATATTGGTGTATGGGTACATGGTCCATGAAACGACGGGCATCAAGGTATATGGCATGCCCCCCGGTTGGCTTTACATAAGGAATGCTAAATACATCCAGTTTTTCACCAATGTATTGGATACTCCGTATCCGATACTTCAGGTAGTCTTCTTCCATTACTTCACGCAACCCGATGGCAATGGCTTCCAAATCGCGACCAGCGAGCCCACCGTAGGTTGGGAAACCTTCGGTAATAATCAGTAGATTCCTACACTTCTCGGCTAGTTTGCCGTCCCGCATGGCTAGGAATCCACCGATATTGGCAAATGCGTCTTTCTTGGCACTCATGGTACAGCCATCGGCATACGAAAACATTTCACGGGTTATCTGTGAAATACTTTTTGTTCCATATCCCGGCTCCCTCAACTTTATGAAATAAGCATTTTCGGCAAATCGGCACGCATCGATAAATAACGGTATCCCGTAGGCTTTACAAATCGAATGCACATCTTTGATATTGGCCATACTAACCGGTTGCCCACCCCCAGAGTTGTCGGTCACGGTCAAAATCACCAGTGAAATACGCTCAGGGCCACGCTCTTCGATAAATGTCTGCAATGCAGTGGTATCCATATTGCCTTTGAAGGGTGCCCAGACATCGGGGTCGTTGGATTCAGTGCACCGGAAGTCGATGCCCTCCGCGCCCGAAAATTCAACGTTGGCACGCGTCGTGTCAAACAATGTATTGCTTAACACATATTTTCCATCACCTCCCATTAAGGATAACAGGATCTTCTCCGAAGCCCTTCCTTGGTGGGTCGGGATAATAAAGGGCATGTCCGTAATTTCGTTGACGATTTTCTCAAACCGGAAAAAACTTTCACTACCTGCATAACTTTCATCCCCCCGCATCACACCAGACCACTGTTCACTACTCATGGCACTGGTACCGCTATCCGTTAGCAAATCGATGATTACATCCCTTGCCTTGATTAAAAATGGATTGTAGTATGCTTGTTTTAAAATATCGATGCGTTCGTCGCTCGAAGAAAAATAAATCGGCTCAACCGATTTGATACGGAAAGGTTCAATTATGGTATTCATGCAGCAAAATCATCAAACGTTTATATCAATAGTTAAACAATAAAAGGCGCACCTCGGCTTCCAAAAACCAAGGTGCGCCTTTTGATATTGTACTACGATGGCCGTTTAATGATATTCGCCCACATCCGCAGCATGGTTAGAGTTTGCGCTTCACTTCTACCTGTTCGTAGGCTTCGATGATATCGCCCACTTTGATGTCGTTGAAATTCTGGATATTCAAACCACATTCGTAACCCGCCGACACCTCTTTAACGTCATCTTTGAAACGCTTAAGCGACGCGAGGTGTCCTGAGTATACAACTACACCGTCACGTATAATCCGAATGCTATGGTTCCTATTGATTTTGCCATCCAACACCATACAACCCGCTATTGTACCGACTTTACTGATTTTAAAGGTTTCGCGTATTTCCACATTGGCTACGATTTTCTCTTCGAATTTCGGTTCCAACATACCTTCCATCGCTGCCTTGACCTCCTCAATGGCATCGTATATAATCGAATATAGCCGGATATCGATCTGTTCTTGTTCGGCAAGCCTGCGAGCACCGGTCGACGGCCTTACTTGGAAACCGATGATAATCGCATCTGACGCCGAAGCGAGCAGGACATCCGATTCCGATATCTGGCCGACCGACTTGTGGATAACATTCACCTGTATTTCTTCGGTTGACAGCTTGAGCAGCGAGTCGGACAGGGCTTCGATGGAACCGTCCACGTCACCCTTAACGATGATATTCAGTTCCTTGAAGTTACCGATTGCCAACCGTCTGCCGATTTCATCGAGCGTGATATGTTTTTGCGTACGTAGCCCTTGTTCCCGCTGCAATTGCAAGCGTTTGTTTGCCACCTGGCGAGCTTCGGACTCGCTTTCCATTTCATAAAATTTATCTCCCGCCGTAGGTGCCCCAGACATCCCCAGCATCTGAACCGGGGTGGATGGCCCGGCTTCCGTTACCCGCTGTCCGCGCTCGTTGTAAAGCGCTTTGACCTTGCCACTATGGGAACCTGCCAATATCGGTGCCCCAACCCGAAGCACTCCGGCCTGGATGAGTACCGTCGTTACAATACCACGGCCTTTATCAAGGCTTGCCTCAATTACGGAACCCACTGCACGTTTCTCGGGGTCGGCTTTCAGGTCCAACAACTCTGCTTCGAGTAACACCTTGTCAAGCAGTAAGTCCACGTTCTCACCCGTTTTACCGGATATCTCCTGGCATTGGTACTTGCCACCCCAGTCTTCGACCAAGATGTTCATGTTTGACAGTTGTTCACGGATTTTATCCGTATTTGCGCCGGGTTTATCGATTTTCGTAAACGCAAACACAATCGGTACCCCAGCCGCTTGGGCGTGGTTAATTGCCTCCTTGGTTTGGGGCATCACACTGTCATCCGCCGCAATCACGATAATTGCGATGTCGGTTACCTGTGCTCCGCGTGCACGCATCGCGGTAAACGCCTCGTGGCCCGGTGTATCCAAGAAGGTCAATTTACGGCCATCGTCGAGCGTTACCTCGTAGGCACCGATATGCTGGGTTATCCCCCCAGCCTCACCACCAATTACGTTGGTTTTACGTACATAGTCAAGCAACGATGTCTTACCATGGTCCACGTGACCCATTACCGTTACAATCGGTGCACGGGGCACCATGTTATCGGGGTTGTCAGATTCCTCTAACTCCGTATTCTCTTCATCCTCAGGCTTTACAAACTCGATCTCGTAGCCAAACTCATCGGCCACAATAGCAATTGTTTCTGCATCCAGGCGTTGATTAATCGAAACAAACAGGCCAAGGCTCATGCAAGTAGCAATAATCTGTGTCACTTGCACGCCCATCATATTGGCCAGGTCGTTGGCGGTTACAAATTCGGTAACCTTCAGCACCTTAGACATCATTTCCTGTTCCATTGCGGCCTCTTCGGCCGAATGGGCTATATCATCCCGCTTCTGACGACGAAGTTTAGCGCGCTGGGCAAATTTGCTGGATTTACCGGCACCACTCAGGCGAGCTAGTGTAGCTTTAATCTGGTCCTGGATTTCTTTCTCCGATGGTTCCTCCCTGCTTTCGGCCCCATGGCGGGGTTTCCCCCTGAAGTCCGACCGCCCTTTACCGCCACCTTGCTGGCCGGGAGCGTGTGTCCCTGGGCGTTGCGTGGGTTTATCTTTCCGTTTCCGTTTCCGTTTTTGGTCATGGGATGCCGCTCCTGCCGCACTTGACGAGGCTACAGGCTTTTCCTTCGGTTGATGCTTGGGTAATTCAATGCGTCCTACCACGTTGGGTCCCGTCAGCCGTTGCGCGCGCGCGCGGATGACTTCATCTTGTGGCTTGGCTGGTTCGGCTTTGGTTTCAACTTTTTCCGCTTCCGGTTTTGCTTCCGCTTGTGGCACCGGTTGTTCCGTCGCCGCGGCTGTTGTCGGCACTTCTTCAGTCGGCGTTACTCCCGGTTTATCTTCATCTGCCTGCGCTGCCACTGCCGGTTCCGCGGTCGCTTCCTTCGGCGCAGCTACTTCCTCAATCCGCTTCGTTTCTTCCTGCTTAGTGGTTTTAGGTTGACCTTTACCACCTTTTCTCAAGCTCGACAAATCGATTTTGCCCACAATCTTCATCCCCGTATGCTGGGGCTCTTCTTCGGTCGTGGCTGGTTCAACCGCCTTTCCTGTATCCTTATTCGGCTCAGGCGTCTCCACTTCTTGTCGTTCTTCCGGCACAAACGAACCGGTATTCTTAATCAAGATCTCCTCCGCTTCGCTCTCCCGTTTTGGTTTCGGCGCAACCGTTTCAACGGGCGACTCTTCGCGGCGAATTTTGCCAATGATAATCTGGTTGGCCTCTTCCTTCACAATCTTGTCGCCCTGAAACTCCCTCAACAGCACATCGTAGGTCTCGCTATCCAGCTTGGTTGCCGGTTTGGGTTCGACTTCGTAGCCACTTTTGGCTAAAAAATCAACAGCGGTACCTATACCAATGTTCAGTTCTTTTGCTGCTTTCAGCAATGTTATGCGCTTACCTTCTGACATCTAATTTATTTACCTCTCGTTTTTGTGCTATACAAAAGTATACTTTTTTAAGCGTTTATTGGCAATGAATTAAAAAAGCATGGACCTCGACCCTGGCGCTCCATTCATACTATTCAAACTCAGCCTCCAACACGTGTATGATTTCATTGATGGTGTTTTCCTCCAAATCGGTACGCCGCACCAGTTCATCTACCGATAGCGCCAGCACCGATTTGGCTGTATCCAAGCCCACGCGCTTTAACTCATCGATAATCCATCCATCAATTTCATCAGCGAATTCTTCGATATCCACGTCTTCTTCAACTTCCTCCGCTTCGCGATACACATCTATTTCGTAACCGGTAAGTTTGCCCGCAAGCTTGATGTTATGCCCACCACGCCCGATAGCCAAGGATACCTGGTCCGATTTGAGGTATACTGCCGCCGTCATGCGCTCATCGTCCAACTTGATCGATCCAATACGTGCCGGGCTTAGCGCCCGTTGTATGTATAACTGCGTGTTGTTGGTGTAATTAATCACGTCGATATTCTCATTTCGAAGCTCACGCACAATACCATGTATGCGAGAGCCCTTCATCCCCACACAGGCTCCTACAGGATCAATCCGGTCATCGTAGGATTCAACAGCAACCTTCGCCCGCTCACCCGGCTCGCGCACAATTTTCTTGATGGTGATCAATCCGTCAAATATCTCGGGAACCTCCAACTCGAAAAGACGCTGCAGGAATGCCGGCG
The DNA here is from genome assembly GCF_053550995.1 of Parapedobacter sp. Lineage (NCBI taxonomy): Bacteria > Pseudomonadati > Bacteroidota > Sphingobacteriia > Sphingobacteriales > Sphingobacteriaceae > Parapedobacter > Parapedobacter sp. The sequence goes on along the minus strand of NZ_JBMQOC010000017.1, from coordinate 394 downwards.
CTGTACGCGAAATAATGATACGTGGATTGGCATTGGCCATCTCTACTTTGTCAACCACTGCCCGGATGGTATCGCCTTTCTTGAAGTAGTCTGCCGGGATCTGTTCCGTTTTCGGCAAGATCAATTCATTGCCCTCATCATCGAGCACCAATGTTTCTTTCTTCCATATCTGGTATACTTCACCGGTAATCAACTCCCCTTCTCTATCCTTGTACTTCTTAAATACTTCGTCTTTCTCCAGTTCCAATATCTTTGAAACCAGCGTCTGCCGCGCGGCCAAAATGGCGCGGCGGCCGAAACTTTCCAGTGTGATCTCTTCTATGTAATCATCGCCTACTTCCAAATCAGGGTCATACTTACGGGCCTCTGCCAGTTCAATTTCCAGGTCGTCATC
>NZ_JBMQOC010000016.1:0-20259 GCF_053550995.1 Parapedobacter sp. | reverse complement strand
CTGTATAACATTGCTGGAGGACCGAAGACGGACCGCGGGTTCCGCTATTGGTTGAAAAACAAAGTAGGGCAACCGCCGGTGTTCCTGAGTGATGTGAACCGCGAATACAACGAAAACCTGCTACGGAACCGCCTGGAAAACCTCGGTTTTTTCCAAGCCCAAGTAAAGTCAGACACCACGATAAAAAACAGAAAGGCGACAGTTACATACACCGCCAGTCCGCATATCATCTACCGAATCAATTCCGTGACATTTGATGTGGACAGCAGCGAACTGGGAAAAGCCATCAAAGCTACCGAGTCTGCCTCCCTCCTGCAAGCAGACAGGCCCTATAACCTGGATAACATCATTGCAGAGCGGGAGCGAATAGACAACGAGCTTAAAAACAAAGGCTATTACTATTTCAATCCGGATTATCTGATCATTGAGGTGGATAGCATGGGAGGCGACCATCATGTAGACCTTTACGTAATGTTAAAAGACGAAACCCCCGAAAAGGCAAAACGATCTTACTACATCAATGATATTTACATTTATCCAAACTACACCCTCAATGAACGTGGTTACCGACGTGCAAACCATCGCAATGCCGAGCTGTATAAAAACAGCTACTATTTCATCGATCCCGATGCCACGTTCCGGAAATTCTCGATAGCACGCACCATGTTTTTCAAACCCGGCGACCAGTACAACCGGAGAGACCACAACAGCACAATCAGCCAGCTCGTAGGGATGGGAGCATTCCGCTTTGTACGCAACGAATTTGTCGATGTGGAGGGCGAGCCAAACCAATTGGATGTTTATTACTACCTGACCCCCATGCCGAAAAAGGGGCTGCGATTGGAACTGCTCGGTAAAACGGCAGCGGTATACGACGGTTCGGAAATCAATGTCAACTGGCAACATCGCAATGCCTTCAGAAGTGCCGAACTACTCACTTTTACGGTGTACGGCGGTTTTGAAACACAGACAGGAGGTAACGTCAATCTTAATTCGAGTTTTTATCGTTATGGTATCGAGGCCAGTCTATCATTTCCGCGGATGATTGCCCCATTCAACTGGCAACCCACCCGGCGGTTCGTGCCACACACCGTATTCCGTACGGGCTATGAATATTTAAATAGGCGGACAGCTTATAGCCTAAACTCCATGCGCTTTTCTTTTGGGTACCTATGGAAGGAGAACATTGAAAAAGAACACGATTTAAAGGTACTTGAAGTCGGCTACGTTCAACCACGTAATATCACCGAGTCGTACCAAGCCATGCTGGATACCATCCCGCCCCTCCGCCATGCCATCGAGCCACAATTTACCTTTGGTCCACTCTACTATTTCACATACACCAACTCCATGAAGCCCGATCCGAAACATGGGATATACTTCCGCGGGGGCTTGGACCTTTCGGCCAATCTGTATGGTATCATCAGAGGTGCCAATGTGGACAAAGGTCGACAGTATCAAATCTTCAACGCCAACTTCTCACAATATATCAAGATCGAAGCAGACATACTGCATTACCTGCGACTGGGACCAAACGCGAAGCTGGCATCGCGTGCCATGGCCGGGTTCGGATACTCTTATGGCAACTCGCGTATGTTACCCTACGTGAAACAGTTTTTCTCAGGTGGTCCCAACGGACTTCGGGCCTTCCGGGCACGCACCGTAGGCCCCGGCTCCTATACCCCCGAGTTTTATGGTGAAGACAATTTTTTTGCCGACCAGACCGGTGACATTAAAATAGAACTCAATACCGAATACCGCGCCAAGTTGGCTAGCATTGTGCATTGGGCGGCATTTCTCGATGCCGGGAACATCTGGCTCCAACATACTGACAACGAAAAGCCGGGCGCCGCGTTTGGCAAGAATTTCGTCAACGAAATGGCGGTAGGCGCCGGATTGGGCCTACGGTTCGACTTCACGTTCCTTATTCTCCGTACCGACCTCGCCATGCCGTTGCGCATCCCTTATCGCCCCAAGGGCGAGCGGTGGGTCATGGATGAAATCAATTTCCGGGATCCCGATTGGCGACGGCGGAATCTAGTATTTAATCTTGCAATTGGGTATCCGTTTTAAACAGGCGGCCCATTTGCAAATCTACCAGATACTGATTACCTTGTCCGAACATGAACAACATACCTTCCTTTGGAGACCAAGTCATTGCATTCAATAAACAGCTCGAATTTACCGGCGATCTCCCCAATGGCTTTGCAGTCATCAATCCCTTTATTGAAAATCCGGAAACGATCCCCACGATGGAACGCTTCTACCATAAATTTTACGACGACGATAAAAAACGAAAGTTCATCATCGGCATCAATCCAAGCCGCCATGGCGCGGGAATAACGGGCGTCCCCTTTACGGACACCAAGCGTCTGAAAAATGTTTGCGGTATCGAAATGAAAACCGCCTATTCCCATGAACCCTCGTCCGTATATGTGTATGACGTCATTGAGCAGTATGGCGGAGCACGGGCCTTCTATAGCGACTTTTACATCAATTCGCCATTTCCATTGGCTATTACCCGCCACAATGAACACCACCGGTGGATCAATGCAAACTATTATGATGATCGGTCGCTATTCGAAGCGCTAAAACCTTTCATGGTATCAACATTGAAAAATCACCTTGCATTACCGATTGACGCGTCGAAGGTTTATGTCTTGGGGAAAAAGAATGCCGCCTTCCTGGCAAAGATCAACACCGAAGAACACCTTTTCGGTGAACTGGTCGTTCTGGAGCATCCCCGCTTTATTCAGCAATATAAATCACGTGAAAAAGCGGATTACCTTCTTAAGTACCTCAGCTTGTTATCCACATAAAGCGGATTCCCACGTTACGCTTCTTGTTCGTGTGCCCATTCTTCTTGCCTACGCGCTCCTTCGGGATTCCCTTCGAAATCGCGTGGGATGTTCGACGCCATCGTCACCGAAAACGGTGTGGTCTGCGGAATGAAGTCCTCATGATGGCCTGGCTTGCTGTAATCATACGGCCACCGGTGTACGGTGGGCAATTCGCCCGGCCAGTTGCCATGCAAGTGTTCCACTGGCGTGGTCCACTCCAGCGTATTTGCACGCCATGGGTTTTGGACGCTTCTCTTGCCGTAATACATCGAATGGATGAAGTTCCATAGGAAAGCTAACTGTGCCACACCGGCCAGGATTGCCGACCAGGTGATAAAAATATTCACGGGCAGCCAGTGTTCCATGAATTCGAATTCCGTAAATGCATAATACCTTCTGGGCACACCATCGATGCCCATGAAATGCATTGGAAAAAACACCAAATAGGCACAAACGAAGGTCACCCAAAAGTGAAGATACCCCAGTTTCTCATCCATCATCCGCCCGAACAACTTCGGAAACCAGTGATACGTACCGGCCAGCATCCCGAAAATAGCGGCACACCCCATCACCAAATGAAAATGGGCGACTACGAAATAGGTATCATGCAGGTGGATATCTATCGGAGCGTTCCCCACATAGAGTCCCGTGAGGCCTCCCGATATCAAAAACGATACAAACCCGACGGCAAATAGCATCGCCGGCGTAAAGTGGAGATTCCCCCGCCAGAGTGTAGCGGTATAGTTAAACACCTTAATGGCAGATGGCACCGCGATAATCAACGTCGTCATCATGAAAACACTACCAAGGAACGGGTTCATGCCCGACACGAACATGTGGTGCCCCCAAACCAGAAAGGAAAGCGTCAGGATACCGATCAGCGAATAAACCATCGCATGATAACCAAAAATCGGTTTACGGGCGTTGATCGAAATCACTTCAGATACAATGCCAAACGCAGGCAATATGGCAATGTAAACCTCAGGATGCCCTAAAAACCAAAACAAGTGTTCCCAAAGGATAACGCTTCCGCCCTCATTGGGCAGGATTTGCCCCTGGATAACCATATCGGCCAGATAAAAACTGGTGCCAAAGCTTCGGTCGAAAATGAGCAATACCAACCCGGCTACCAATACCGGAAACGACAAAAGCCCGACCACGGCAGTGAGGAACAATCCCCAAACGGTGAGCGGCATCCGCCAAAGATCCATACCCTTCGTACGCAGATTGAGCACGGTACTGATGTAATTCAGGGACCCCATCAGTGATGAAATGACAAAGAGGATAACACTGATTAGCCAAAGGGTCATCCCCATTCCCGATCCGGATATGGCTTTCGGCACGGCCGATAAGGGCGGGTATACCGTCCAACCCGCACTGGCCGGCCCGCTTTCCACAAAAAATGAGGCAATCAACACCACGCATGAGCAAAAGAAAAACCAATACGACAACATATTCAGGAAAGGCGACGCCATGTCGCGTGCACCGATTTGCAGCGGAATCAACAGGTTGCTGAACGTACCGCTAAGGCCGGCCGTCAGGACAAAAAAGACCATGATCGTACCATGTATCGTGACCAGCGCAAGGTAAAACTCTGGGTTCAGCCTCCCCCCTTCGGCCCACTTACCCAAAAAAACTTCCAGGATAGGGAATGATTTATCCGGCCATCCCAATTGGAGCCGGAACAGAATAGACAACAACAAGGCGAAGAAGGCCATAATAATAGCGGTAATCAGGAATTGTTTCGCAATGACCTTGTGATCCTGACTGAAAATGTACTTCGCAATAAAAGAATGCGGCCCGGAATGAACGTTTGTTTCCATAATGAATACCGTGTTTTAGAATAATTGCCGTCGTCCGGACGCGAAACAGGAAAATGGTTGAATCCAATCGGCGAACTGGACGACCTAAACCGGAAACTCCAATATAACAGGTGTCACTTATCCATGAAGAATACATTCGTACACAACGAATACCCAGATAACTGGCAAGCGATTGGGAGTCACCTCAATGGTAACACCAAAGGTAATAAAAGAGTTTTATATCTTTTATTAAAAATTTATATATTTAGCAAAAAAATAATTCATGGACATGTTGCTTATCCAACCGATGGCCGCCGCAGTCGCTTTCATCTGGATTGGCTTAATTTTGGGCATCAGCTTTCTCGAAGCATGGTTGAAGTTTAAAGCTCCGGGCGTAACTACCGCTATCGGCCTAAGTATCGGCCTAAGTATCGGCCGCCTCGTATTTCGTGCGGTAAACCGCTTAGAGTGGCTCCTTACCATATGGCTATCCGTATACTTGGTATTGCAACAGGCTCACTGGCTATCCACAGAGAACTTGGTGCTGTTCGCCATCATCACCCTATTGGTCTTGCAGACCACGTGGTTACTTCCCAAGCTCAACAAACGCGCTCAAAGGGTGATTAACAATCAACCGGTCAAATCATCAGGTTTGCACGTTATTTACATTACTGCCGAACTGATGAAGGTGATCCTATTGTTTAACCTCGGTCTATCGGTATTGAAGGATTTATAAAATATTCGCTATATTCGCTACCGTTCGATGAAAGGAATAGGAACCAAGTAACATAAAATTTATGAAGATAACCGTTGTAGGTGCCGGAGCAGTAGGTGCCACCACCGCAGACAATATTGTCCGCAGGGAACTCGCCGAAGAAGTGGTATTATTGGATATCAAAGAAGGATTGGCAGAAGGAAAAACACAGGATATGGCACAAACCGCCGCGCTATTGGGATTCGACACGAAGATTACCGGCGTGACCAACGACTATAGTAAAACCGCTGACTCGGCGGTAGCCGTCATCACTTCTGGCATCCCACGCAAACCGGGCATGACGCGCGAAGAATTGATTGGCACCAATGCAAACATCGTACGTGATGTAGCAGAAAACCTCCTAAAATACTCGCCAGATATTATTTTGGTGGTGGTTTCCAATCCAATGGATACCATGACATACTTAGCACTTAAAGCCACTGGCCTATCCAAACACCGTATCATTGGCATGGGTGGTACGCTTGACTCGTCGCGTTTCCGTTACCAGTTGAGCTTACGGTTAGGTGCTTCGCCGGCCGATCTCAATGCCATCGTGATTGGTGGCCATGGCGATACCACGATGATTCCGTTGATCAACCACGCCACGTGGAATAGCTTGCCTGTAACCCAGTTTTTATCAAAAGCCGAGCAGGAAGATATTGTTGCTAGCACCATGGTGGGCGGCGCCACGTTGACTAAGCTCATCGGCACATCGGCTTGGTATGCACCGGGTGCCGCCACGGCTGCGGTGGTGGAGAGCATCGTACGCGACCAAAAGAAACTCTTTACCGCTTCCGTTCACTTGGAAGGTGAGTACGGCCAAAGTGACATCAACCTTGGTGTGCCGGTCATATTGGGTAAAAGCGGTTGGGAACGTATTCTCGATCTTCCGTTGGACGACACCGAAAAGGCCGCCTTTGCGAAAAGTGCGGATGCGGTACGCAACATGAATAACGTACTAAAAGAAATCGGGGCACTTTAGCCGATGGTAACCGTCCCACTCACTTTATTGAATCTGCAGGATGATGGCTTCCACCTTTTGTTGGAAGTCATTGTTTTTGGACGTCCCTTCAAAGCCGTCTTGGACACGGGTGCCTCCAAAACCGTATTCGACAAAGCGACCGTCGAAAACCATCTCCCTAAAGACTTGGTATTGCGGCATACCGACATGGTATCGACCGGACTGGGGACCACATCGATGCAGAGTTTCATCCTAGGTATACCTGACTTGCAAATCGACGGTTTCCACCTTAAGAATCATGAAGTGGCCGTGCTCGACCTTTCTACTATCAACTTCGCGTACGAACAATTGGCTATCGATCCGGTCATTGGCGTTATAGGCGGTGATATCCTAACATGCTACGGTGGCGTAATCAATTATCGGAAATTGACACTGACACTACGTCAACGGAAAATCAGGGCACGACACCCCGTACCCCAGCAATAACCGCCGGCCAGTCCCTACTATTCAGCAACCACTTCCATCACGCCATGCATCGTTTCGCCCTGCCCCGGAAATGTGCATAAAAAAGGATAATTGCCTGGCTCGGAGGGAACAACGAATGTTAATTCAAAGCTGGTGTCCGGATTCACCAATGACGTCGCGAATAACACATCTTCCGTATCGGGGATGTATTGGCGCTGAAGCCCCCGCGGCCCGCGGGCCAACCGCTCGGCCGCATCACGGACCCGATCCAGCGCACCGGGCTTGACGATCACCAAATTATGTTGCATGTAATTCCGGTTGCTGAATACGATCGATACCGTTGAGCCTGCCCTCACCACGAAAGACGATTTATCATACAACAACCTCCCCGATTGCGCATGAAGTTGGATCACTTGATCTATCGCAATTGGTGTTTCATCCCCATGGGCAGGTTGCTCATCGGCCACCATAAGCCGATGGATAAACCCGTCGGATACCACACGGCCTGTCGGGCCGAAGCTTGCTTCATAGGCCTCGGAAAACACCGGGTAATGGACCCGGGCCAACAGCTCAAGCGCCTGGGCAAGCCACTTGTCGGTTGTATATGTGCTTCGGCTTGCCGCATAAAAAATGGCCTCGCCTATCTCCGCCGTACCCGCGGCGTCCATCAACGCCAGGCAGGCGGCCAATCGCACCCTATTATCCGGATCATCCAACACGCCAGAAGCCAGTATCGCGCTTGCGACAGCCGGGATCGTTACGGGTAGTGCCTGAACCGCTGCTTTCCGCACTCCCGGCGCCCTATGTTTCAGGGCGTCAGTTACGACATCCAGAATCTGTTGGTGATTGCCATCCAACAGCCCCAAACCAGACAATGCCCAAATAGCGTGCAGTGCCGCACCATTCGTATTGATTGCATCCACGGTATCTTGCGCAATCAGTTTGGTCAATGCTCCGGCAACACCAATCAATTGATGCTGGACGATGAGTCGTTGGGCGGTAAGGCGCCAGAACATATTATCGTTTTGCAAGGCCCGAACCAGTGATTCCGCATCATCGACAGCAATATGAGGCATCTCCCCCACTTTTCCACGCCCATGGACCAATCGGTAAACCCTACCCCGAAACAAATCGCGCCCCGGGGCCCGGGCTGCATCTTGTTCCTCCGGTGTGTGTTGAACCATCAGGTTATACCAATCCAATATCCAAAGAGCCCCATCGGGACCCACCTTGGCCGCCACCGGGCTAAACCAATCATCACGGCTAGCCAATATGTTTTTACCATCGTCCAATTCAACGAATCCCGAACCGTCGCGCCCCATGACATGTCGATGTACCAACCGCCCGGTAGGTTCACAGACAAATGCAATCGTATTCCAATATTCTTTCGGGAATGATCGTGCGGTATACAAATGATGCCCCGTGGCGGCCGTAAATCCGCCCTTTACATCGTTTTGACGCAACTTATCAACCAAGGGATGAATCTGATAATGTGCATCAATTTTCTCGGTCCCGCGCCCATTTACGTCCGCCGCGATAAAGTACCGATCGGGGATACCCAAAAACACACTATGCGCGTTATTCGTGCACGACGCGAAAACGTCGAACTCCTCTGAGAAGCCCAGTCCCCACGTATTGTTCGACATCGGAAAGAGGTACTCGAAGCCATGCACTCCCCCACGGACGTCGGCATCGAAACGGAAAATCCCTTGCCCAAACGAAACCGTGTCACCCTCGATGATACCATCAAAACCCGAGTACCCAACCGCTCCCCATAATTTATTGTCGATACCGTATTGAAGGTTGGAAGGCCCCGCATGTGTATCAAATACACCCCACCCCGCCATCACCACTTCCCTGGTATCTGCCACGTCATCGCCGTCCAGATCTTTCAGAAATAAAAAATGAGGAGCCTGCGCGACCAGCACGCCGCCATGCGTAAATGTAAACGATGTGGGTATTGTTAAGTGATCGGCAAAGACCGTGAATCGATCTGCCTTTCCATCATTATCGGTATCCGTACAGATCAGTATCCGGTCATCGCCAGTGCCCTCTCGGCCACTTATTGAGTTGGGATAGGCCACGGTTTCAATAATCCAGAGCCTTCCCCGTTCATCCCAGTCCATTGCAATAGGCTTGCCGATATCCGGCTCACTTGCAAACAATTCAAGTCTGAATCCTTGGGGAACCTGCGCCAGCTCCATGGAAGCAGCGGGCGATTTCGGCTTCGGTAAACGATGCACCGTATCCGTTTGGAGCGGATCCAGCGACTTAACGCCACCAAAAGCCTTCAACTGCCCCAAGCAAAGCAGGCCAAGCAGCCCAACCTTCCATATCGTGCGAATACCGACGTAGTTATGGGTTTTCCGAAGGTATCCGTTCAAAATAGAACACCCCTTTCTTATTAGCAACGACAATGTCCAGAAGACCATCACCATTCATATCCTCAACAACATTGTTTAGCCCCACGCCCGAGTCCTCATCAATAATATGCAACACCCATTCGGGGCGCTCTCCCGCTTTACCGGCAATAAACTCCAGCCAGAAAATAGTCGGTGGGAAAGATTCGCCGGGATCATGGCCCTGATGGGCGAAATAGCGCATGCCACTCAACAAGTCGAGGTCGCCATCGCCGTCAAGGTCAACCATTGACAAGGCATGGGTTTGCGAATAATCGCTATTGATTTCACGGAGTTTCCAAGTCGTCCTTCCGGCGGGATCACGCCCCTGCTCGTACCACCACATGCCGTAGCGATGTGCAGCCGAACTAACGACATCGGCATAGCCATCGCCGTTCACATCCATCACATACATCTGGGCACAATCCAGTCCAAGATCCGCTGGATGGAACACCCAATCCGGCTGTTTAGGGTCCGCCGGCGCTTCCCACCAGCCCTGTTTGATGACCACATCTTCCCTTCCGTCACCATTGATATCGCCAAAGCCAAGGCCATGCGAAAAGATAGCCGTACCCGGCATGTCTTTTCCACTGATCACATATCGAGTCCATGTGGTATCGCCCTTTTCTTTGGGGCAACGGAACCAAACCATTTCGCCGGTGTTCGGATCACCGCATAAGATATCTTCACGGCCGTCGCCATCGACATCTACAAAAGCAGGAGACTCGTTACTTGCAGCTTCTGCGATGACATGTTGCTTCCAATAACCATCCGCCGTGCCCGGATTTTTATACCACCACACTTGCTTGCCCGGGAAATCCACACGGATGTAATCGATCCAGCCATCTTGGTCCACATCGATCGTGAAATTCAACATCGAGTTACTATAACCTGTCGTGCCATCAAATACCTGCTCTTCAAGATAGATATCGTGCGAACGTTTCCATTCCGGTCCTTCAAACCACTTCGCCCCGGCAATAATATCGATGTGGCCATCCTTATTGACATCAGCGACCGCCACCCCTTCGGAAATGAATTCGGTGATCAGCGTGTGTTTTTTAAATGCGATGGTCTGCCCCGGGTCTCGCTCCTGAGCACCACCGCCGATACAGCCGCTTATCGTCGCACCCGACAAGCCAAGAGACAATAGAAAAATAGATCCAACACCGTACATAACCATCTTATTATTTTTTTGAATCCACTATTCGCCGGGCCACGAAATCTGCCAGTCCGGGCAACTTGGCATCCTTCGCCAATTCGGTTGCTCGGTTGGCATCAATACCTGCCAAAGGTTCCAACGCATACCATACCATGAGCGGTATATTGTGGTCATCGGCATCTTCTTCATGTAAACTAAGGCCCTTTACAATATCCCACCGTTGTTCCGGAGCCATGCGTTGCACTGCGGAAGCCAAGTATAGCCTTACCAGTGCCGACGTGTCGCGTTTGGCGAGCGTCTCGAAACGGCGACGTGCATCGTCAGACACATCCTTACCTTCTGCAATCAATTGGATTGCCCAGCTACGCACATACTCATCGTCGTGATCCAGTAAATCCAATCCCTGTTGGTCCGAAATTCCATCGGTAACGTGCAGTGCCCACAGGGCGCGCAACTTGCGGGTCACGTCGGGATTCTCATTGAAAATTTTCCACAAGGCGGTATGCACTTCGCTATTGCCGCCCCTTTCCTGTAATAGGCGGCGGCTGTGCATGACGTAAAACTCGTTCTCGTTCAACTGGTTTTGCACCAATTCCATATCCGTCTGTTTCGAAAGGTCCACCTGTACCCATTTATCCTTTTCGTGGCTAATCTTGAATATCCGTCCCAAGGTTTTGTCGTGCACATCCGGATTCGGGCTATGGCACTGGTTTTTGTCGTACCAATCGTGCACAAATACCGACCCACTCGGCGTAATCCGGAAATTAATCCACTGCGACCAAAAATCATTGGTATTAATGAAATCTTTACCATGGCTCGCCGTATAGCCGGACCCATTGCGCTTGGTAATATCCATGTTCATCCGGAAACCGTTGATGTTATTCATGAAGATCGCATTCCTGTCGAGGCCCCAATGCTTGTTGCCCAGATAAAACATGGCGCCGGCATGTGCGTGCCCGCCACCGGCCGCTGCCGACCGGAAGTTGCCGGCATGAGGCCCTTGGTCGCCCAACCAATGCACATGGTCAGCAATGGTCTTTATGTCGTCGTAAGTATAGGGATTGAAGTGTTCACCTCCTTGCCGGTGGTACCTTGCGCCTTGGATCATATGGAATAGATGGGGAATGACGCATACGGTGGCAAACGCATGGCCATAGTCGTTGAAGTCGAGTCCCCAGGGATTGCTCGTTCCATGTGCGAAGACCTCAAATTCGTGGCGCGTAGGGTGGTAACGCCATACACCTGCATTAATCGGGGTCCGCTCTTCGTCAGAAGCGCCCGGTTTCCCGACATTGGAATGTGTAAACACGCCATGATTACCATAAAGCCAACCGTCTGGCCCCCATTTAAACGTGTTGAGCGTTTCGTGCGTATCCTCGTAACCCCACCCATCGAGTAAAATCTGGGGCTCACCGGCAGGTGCATCTTTTTCTTTATCTATGGGGATGTAAAGCAAGTACGGTGCGGCACCTACCCATACACCACCGAACCCAATTTCGATACCACTAACCATATTGAGGCCCTCGATGAATACTTTGCGGCTATCGAGTGTCCCATCGCCATCGGTATCTTCAAAAATCAGGATACGGTCTCGTCCCTCCCCTTCAGGCGCACGAACGGGATACGTATGTGCTTCTACTACCCACAACCGACCACGATCATCTTGCGTAAAAGCTATCGGACGCACAATATCGGGTTCGGATGCGGCCAATGTCACCTTGAATCCATTGGGAGCTTCCATCACCTTAGCTGCCTCTTCGCCCGAAAGGCCGGCGTTGGGAACGAAATCGCGGGGTGGGAGGATAACCACATCATTTGGCCGTAACTCATTCGCATAGGTAGGCCGCTCTTCATGGAATCGGAAATCATCGAACGAGATGTGTGCCCAATGGTTATCGCCGATATACGCTATTTCAGGCACCGTTCCGGTCTCTTCATCTACCAAGCGGATGTAGATTTCTTTTCCCTGTTGCCCTTCGAGATCAACCACTACTGGGCGGAATGCCACGTGCGCGGGGTCACTCGCATTATCCTCATTGATATGGCCCGATATGGTGAAAAAAACCGAGTCGGTAGCGGCATCCACCAGCTCCACGCGGAGGCCGGCAAGCGCACCGCCCGTCACTTTAAACGACGCCCATGGGCGTGTCACTTCAAACGTTGCGGAGGTAAGGGTACCTGTGGCTTGGTAATTCAACGTTCCGCCGCTGCTTACATAATAGTCGCCCGATTGTTTCAATACGGCACTGTCCGGATACCAAGGTGCCGGATCGAATGTAACCGCCTTCGGACCGAATGCGTTACCACTTGCTTGCCAATCGGCCAAGCTGCCGCGTTCGAAACCAAAATTAAGCGGCCGCCCGTCTTTACGGGGCGAGATGCCCCAGTTGTCGCTAACAGGCGTTTCGAAATTCTCGACGATTTTAAAGTGACCGCGCATTACCTGCTCATGGCCCGGGAGTGTGCAGTAATACTCGTCGTCAAACTCGGCAATGAAAACAACGCTTGTCGTATCGCCTTCTTCCAACATCGTCTCGCTTTGCCTTTCATACTTTTCCAATAGGATATCGTGTGCCATCAGCTCACCGTTCACCAATGAAATCTTCACTCGCTCGCCCTTTTTCGCACGGAGTACGGGGTTTCTCCTGCCGTCGATGTCGCCACCAACACCCGTGTAGCCAATCATCTTGGCGTTTAGCACATATTCGCGGTCAATTTGGTTTGCATCCGAACCGGGATCGCCGGCACATGAAGCGCCAACAAGGGATCCCATCACACAGCAGCATAAAAAAAGAGGAGATAAGCGAAATCGCATGGTTAAATCGGTTATTTTTTAGTTAATGTTATTAGTCAATCATCAAAACTCGGTAATCGTCACATCCCGGAGTTGGATCTTTGCCGCACCCCCACCGTGGAGCTGCACGGCCATAATGCCTTTGGTCGGGATATCGGCGTCGGCTTCGATATAGTCACATGTTTTCACTCCGTTGATGTAGAGTTCATGATGGTTTCCCCGCACCCGAACGATATAGCTATTCCATCCATCCTCATGGAGGATACGGCGCAAAACGCTTAAATCTCCAGCAACCAATAGTTCCCGGCGATGCTCATCATAAATATCGCCCCAATGCCCGTTCCCGATATCCGCCTGATAGCCCACGATGTCGTCATTTGCCACATATGAGCGGTACTGGATGCCGCTGTTGATGAAACCCGTGGCGTGGTCGCCCGAAAGGCGGAACAAACACCTGAATTCAAAATCGCCGTATTCGCGTTCCGTCCGCAAATAAGTATTCTTCGGAATATTACTGCGGCCATCGCCCCCGGTAATACAACTATCTTCCACCGACCAAAAATGGGCGTCCGCAGGGTCGATAGGCTGCCAACCCGTTAACGTGGCTCCGTCAAACAACACGACTGTCGGGTGGGATTGCGCACATGCGGCCGAAAGATACAGCAACATAACGACTGTTGCCTTACAAGCATATACATAGCTCATACTGGGTATGCTTTAGGATATAATAAAACCAACTAGAACAAAGATACCCCCTTCAACGAGCGCTAACTACGCATCTGCTATCTTATCCTAACTGTTTTTTATCCTTAATTAGTTGTCTGCCGGACACTATATGTCGTAATTCAGTTATATCCAACCGTATTACTCAACGTGCCGATCGGATTTATGGTGATATCCACTCGGTCACCTATATGCAAGGTAAAATCGCTCGGCGGCACCAAGGAGGTCCCGGTCATCAGGAAGCAACCTCTGGCGAAACTACATTCGCGGTAGAGGTAACCTACCAGTTCCTCCAATGGTCTTTTAATACGGTTAATCTTCACTGCATCGTGAAACATAACTCGGTTATGGCGTATGATGTCCATTTCGATAGCTGTCTCCGTATCCATCGGTGTGGGCGGCACAAATAAGCAAGGACCCAATGCTGCACTGCGATCATATACTTTTGCTTGGGGCAGGTACAGTGCATTTTCACCTTCGATACTACGTGAACTCATGTCGTTACCTACCGTATACCCCTGTATGTTGCCCTGTGCATTAATATAGAGTGTCAATTCGGGTTCGGGGACATTCCACGCCGAATCCCTACGGATGCTTACCTCTTGTCCATGGCCTGCCACCCGCTGGGGAAGTGCTTTAAAAAATAACTCGGGTCGTTCGGCATGGTAAACGCGGTCATATAGATCGGCGCCACCGGTCCCACTGGATTCTTCCATGCGAGCTTCCATGCTTCTGAAATAGGTTACTCCCGCCGCCCACACCTCTTGGCAACCAATAGGTGGCAACAACTCACCGCCTATCCACGATTCAGCTTCGCTTTCACCGATGAGGGGCTTAACGGACGCCACATTATTGAGATAACCATAAAGCCCGTCACGGTTAACCAAATTATCCCAGTCTTCCTCCAATAGACGATATGCCTCGCCATCATTCAATAAAACACCTCGTAAAAGCTTATATAACTTCATATTTTTGCCCATAGGTTTATACCGTAGGCAGTAAAGTTATATAGTTTTTATGAATGTAGGCCATCAAAAAACCAAAAACCGGGTCGAAGCCTACCCCTGCTTTATTTGAATTCAATATCGAGCCATTTCCCGGCGAGATCACCATTGATGTCTAGCTTCACATTTCCATCGGAAATTTTGTACTTTACATTGGATTCAGCGTTTGTCAACGTTATTTTTGCAAAACCCGCTGGCACCGGCAATACGATTTCACCCTGTGCCGTCACCCGCAACCGATACTTCTTTAAATCGGCAGCGAGTGGCGCATATGTAATATCCATGGGAATGTCACTAAATTGGTAGGCCGTACCGTCCACAACAATGCCCGTACACTCCCTGCCGTTGAACGCTATTAGCCTACCATCGTGACCTGTGCGGAACGCCATATTCATTTTTCCATTGTAGGTAATCGTATGGCCATTTATTTTCAAGTTGTGGATAGCCAGTTTATCCGATGGCAGTGGGTTCACCGCCAATGCCTTCGCATCGGCCTCCGCATCTCTTGAAAACCCACCTTCCCAATTTTCGCGGTGTGTACGATAATGTTTCACAATGGCTGTCGTTCCATTGGGAAACTTCGTCGCGAAGAAATCCGTCGTCCGCGACACGTAGGTGGGATTATCATTCTCCGGAAACTTGCCAGTTGAAGGGTATGAATTTGCCGCGCTGAGTACCTCAAATAACGTACGAGCCTCATAACCCAAGCTTGCCGATTGGTCATCTCGCGGTCGGAATCCTAAGTAGTACGCGGTTCCCTTTCCTTTTTTCAGCTTCGTCCCCACTACCGTATCTTCTACCTTGGCTACCACTTCTACCGCCGATGAGTTTACGGTAACAGGGTATATGCGGTCGACCAGAAAATCGGTGAGGATAAGCTGGGTGGGTACTGTTGAGAAACTATTTTCAAACACCACTTTCTTGCCACTCGCTATTTCACCGAGGTACTCGTCGGTATCGTAGGTTACGCCAAACAATGATTGCCATTTTTCCGAACAGTACAGCCCTTTACTATCGATAAGTGGTGGCATACTGCACCATATCGCGTTACCGCCGTTTTCAACAAACTGCCCCATCATATCCAGCAGTCCTGCCTCAGGAAGTGGTTCAAATAGGGCAATAACGGTCGAATACGTTTTGTTGGCAACTTGTATGCGCCCATCGGGAAGCACCTTTCCCATTTCGAGCAGCTTATCAGCTGTGAGGTAATTTGCATAACCATATTGGGTCATCCAGCTCCCGAAACGTTCTTCCACAGCAACCAGGTTCATTGGGTAAAGAATCAACACTTCAATATCACGATGGACATTATCCGTCATCAATTTCATGGGCTGCGAAGGCTGTGCCCCAAAAGCATCATTGAGCATATTCTTCCAATGCAGTGCTTCCTGTGGGAACCCCCATGCTGCGGCATAGGCATTCGGATATTTATTGATTACACCGATGGACGTACCC
The DNA here is from genome assembly GCF_053550995.1 of Parapedobacter sp. Classification (NCBI taxonomy): domain Bacteria; kingdom Pseudomonadati; phylum Bacteroidota; class Sphingobacteriia; order Sphingobacteriales; family Sphingobacteriaceae; genus Parapedobacter; species Parapedobacter sp. The sequence goes on along the minus strand of NZ_JBMQOC010000016.1, from coordinate 3,903 downwards.
ATGGCAGCACCATAATAGTTCCGGTCGCCCCACCCACATTCCGCAAAGTCGTTCCCGGTAGGTTGCAGGTATTCGCCCCATTTAAAATAGTCGTAGCAGGCCGCGGCCGCCTGGTGTACCGTATTACCCCACACAAAATTTGAGGTATATTCGTACTTATATGCATTCTGATGGAGCTTCTCGGTATCCCACAAATCAATCGTTGGGCTTTCCGCCCATGATGCGTGCGCACTGGTCGGCATCTCCCTGCCAAATAATTCTTCCGCATAATCTTTGGCATCTTTGAACAGGTCCACCACTCCATGATTAAGCATCTTATAGTACCGGTCGCGCAGCAAATAGGTACGGTGAATGTCTTCAGGGCTCTCTCCCATTACATACTGGACATTCTTTACCGCTAACGCATTGGCTTGGTAATAAGGGGCTCCATACACAAAATAGAGCATGTATTTATCATCCAATGCCTCGCCATATTTCTGCTTGTATTGATCAGAAAACCCCTCGGTCAAGAACCGTGTATTGAATTGCCCGCCCTCATGATGGGAAAAATATGCCCAGTCTTGCTGTATATGCATCTCATCCGAATAGAAAGACGTCAAATTCACACCGCTTTCCTTATATTTTTTGATAAGGTTTTGCAGAAAGCCTGGCGCTTCCTCGCTGAAATAATCCATTTCGGGCGTCTCGTATTCCAGTAATACCATCACGCGGTCATACCCTGCTAGCTGCTGCGGACCATCATAATAAACCCTTAGGTTCCGCACCGGGTAAATCATATCCTCCGGATCATTCTGTATCCCATACAAACCTCCTCCTACATCAACCGTATCCCCGGCTTCGTACTTAATACCTTTTATCTCGATGATATCATCGGGATTTACCGCAATATGGCTGGAAGACTTCACCGGCCTCTCTTTGAAAGCATAAGCCTTTATGCCTTTCAATCCAACCCGAAACTTGCCCTTATTATTGGTCCAGAAAAGTTGTTGCCAAACCGACAGGCTAAACTTACCATCGGAAGGATTACGTAACCCTACTTTATAACCGAGCCACCTTCCCGATTCGTCAGTTTGGTTCTTATAGGCCGGCCCCAATTCCAACGGACTAAGCAAGCTCAAACAGATGCCCATACCATACTGCTTCGCAAAATCACTAATGAATTTTATCTTTTCTACATATTCATCCATATCCGGCGTCAAGCGTCGCTCCGTTCCGGCTTGGGGGCGATATTGCCTGAAAAACTCGTCAAATGCGATGGTTAGTTCTTTATGCCCGTTCCGTTGTCCCGATTCGCACACTTCGCGCAAACTCCGCATCGATCGGGTATGGCCCAACGACATATCGATTTTTTTGTCAGGGTCCATCAAATCTCGGAGCTGTTGGTCGCTGGTCAGGATGATCACTTCCGGTTTAGCCAGTTGAAACGAGCTAAAAAACACCAGACTGAGTGCAACGGCTCTGCATAGTATCTTGTTCATTTTCACCATTTTTTTGATTACAGTTGGATTATTTGATGATGATTTCGTACTTGCCCGACCCAAGCTTGATACAGGTGTCCGGGCCGATCTGTTCTATTCCTTGTACTAAACTGCTCTTCGAAACCGGTTTTCCGTTTATATAAACCCCATCCAACGATGGCGATTCCAAATGGAAATAGGCCGTGGTGTTGACCGGTATTTCGAGGGTATGGTATTTTTCCCGGCCTGAATAATCCCACGTAGACCGAATCATTCCAGCAATGGCGTGATAACTTCCACTTACCCTGCTCAGCTCAATATCGGGGCTGGGGATCTCTGGTTTAATCAAAAACGTGCTAAAGCCCCTTTCTATCGGCTTTATACCCACCATATTTTCAAAAAACCATTCATTTACCGCACCAAACGCATAATGGCTAAACGAGTTCATCTGTGCATTGTGAACGAAACCCACCCCTTTGATGTAGCTATCCCACCGTTCCCATATCGAAGTGGCGCCATTCACCACTTCATATCCCAATGAGGGATATTCCGTGCTGGTAATCAATTTATATGCCTTATCAACGGAGCCTGTTTTCGACAGTGCGGGCAACAAAGGTTTAAACCCTAAAAAGCCCGTAGTTAGCTTATCGTCATTTTGTTCCACCAACGTGCGCAAGAAGTTGCCTGCCCGCAGCAGGTCCTGCTCATCCAGCAGTTGCATATAGATGGCATTTGCGTAAGCGGTCTGGGTGTGGCCTGCAAACCCGATGTGACCATCCACATAGCCCTCGCCATCCCCGTAAAAGGCAGCATCGACTTTAAATCGCTGGTCTTCCATGTAATGGTCCATAATAGCATCTTTAATGGATGCGGCGAGCGTCCTATAGGTCGAAGCCCGTTCGGTTTCCTGTATCGCGGCGCACATCTCTTCCATTAAGCGCGCGCAGTGGAAATAATACATCGCCGCCAACAAATCAGGACTGGTTTTATTGCCCACCGATAACCAATCGCCAAAGCCGCCTTTGGGGCTCACATCTTCAAAGCTCCCTTCACGGATGAGGCCGTTACCATCCGCTCTGGTTTTCAGGAAATCCATGAATTTGACCATATAAGGCAAAGACGATCGCACAATCCGGGTATCATTGTACGCATTGAAAATTTCGTAAGTGCAGATAATCCCGGCTTCCGACCAGCCGGGTGAAAATGTGTCGGACGCCCGGATGGCCGCCTTGCCGGTAGTGGCATTCACCGGCATGGGGGCATATACCGGGAATGCTCCGTTCGGCCATTGCGAATCGTTCAAGTCCTGGATCCATTTCTTGTGGAACACCGCAATATCGTTGTTATAAGTTGCCGAGCGGATATAGACTTGTGCATCTGCTGTCCAGCCCAGCCGCTCGTCGCGTTGTGGGCAATCGGTCGGCACATCGAGGTAATTAGCCCGTTGGGTCCACACAATGTTACTGTAAATCTGATTCAATATATCATTGTCTGTTTCCAGGTGCCCTACCGTTTCCAGATCGGAGCTCATGACCAGCCCCATCAGGAAATCCTTACCCGGTTCTTCCTTCAATCCGGATACCTCTACAAACTGGAACCCGTGGAATGTGAAGCCCGGGCTCCACACCTCTTCTTCCCCATCTCCCCGCATCACATACGTGTCCGTTGCCCGCGCGCTTCGCAAATTCTCGGTTACCAGGGTACCATCGGGATGCAACATTTCGCCGTATCGGAATACCAAGGTATCGTTTGGCTGCCCCTTCAACTTCAATCGGATGATACCGGCGAAGTTCTGGCCGAAATCGATGATATATTTACCATTGGCTAACCGATTAATTGTTTTTACGGGCAGTTCTTCGATTATCCTTACGGGGTGGCTGGGATAGAGTTGCAATGCACGGTTTCGCTTGTCAGCAAACACCTGTACGCGATTCCAATTGCTATCGTCAAATCCTACCATGTTCCACCCGGCCTGTTCTTCCGTTGCATCATAGGTTTCGCCTTGCAAGAAGTCTGCCTCACGGATAGCCCCTATCGAGGCTTTCCAGTCGGCACCCGTAGAGACAACCTGCCGGCTGCCATCCTCGAAGGTGAGTTCTACCTGTGCCTTCAGCAACGGCACCTCACCATAAAACCCACGTACCTGCTCGGTGCCAACCAGTACGGCGTACCCAAGGTACCCGGCATACCAGCCATCGGCGAGTATGGCGCCGAACACATTGGTACCCGTTTTTATATGTTCCGTAACATCATATACATGGTAGTATACCCGCTTGTTGTAGTCCGTCCACCCCGAAGCGAAATAATCGTCGCCTATTTTGCTGCCATTCACATAAAATTCATGTAGGCCAAGTGAGCTGATGTAGAGCCTGGCCGACCGAACCTGCTTAGTAACGGCTGTTTCCTTACGTAAATAAGGAGAAGGTGGCAAATGGTATTTCCCTGG
>NZ_JBMQOC010000015.1:0-42676 GCF_053550995.1 Parapedobacter sp. | reverse complement strand
AGCCTCGGCCCCACCACCTTGGTAAACATGTTTCAACCGGCTCTTGAGCGCAAAAACCGCCTGTTTGTTCCGGTCTTCGTTTTGGTTAAACTCAAGGTTTAGAACCCGTTTAAAATTCATCTGATAATTTTTTTTGCCTCTTTTTGGCTGTACCTTCGTTAAATTTTCTCAGGATAGGCTTCCGGCTATCCCTGCGAAATTTGCCTCGGTTCGCTCAAAAACAGCCTGTAAAAATTTTTACCATACAAATTTAAACAGGCTCTTTATCATGGTTCACAAGATACGGCATTCTTTTTTATCTTTTTTTCTTTTTTTGGGTTACCTTTTAGGTCACCGCGTATTAAAGCGTAATTAAGCACGTTTGTTTTAAACACAAAAAAAGAAATTAACATGAAAAATGCATTCAAATTCGGTTTTTTAGGTTTGTTGTTCTCTGTAGCTTTTGCTGCTTGTAACACCACCACTTCTGAAAGTGAAAACACCGCTGATTCGTTGGCAACTGAGATCGAAGAGCAAGTAGAAGCTACTACTGATTCTATCGATTCACTCGGTGACGCTGCTATCGACTCATTGGACTCGTTGGCACAATAAGCAACCGAATTGAGAAAATCCGGAAAAGGGGTCGTCCGCCAGTTGGCAGGCGCCCCTTTTCTTTTTACCTATGCATTCATCAACCAACTATCCAGCAAATACCGGCAATTCAGCACTTTCTCATATAAGTCTGCCGGCGTATAGAAATAATGGTTGGAAGCCTCATACCCCAATCGCGAATCGCCGGTCTGGAGGATAGCCAACCGATGAGCCAGTGCTATTTCATCGGCAAGGACATGGGCGATCCGCTCTTTGGTGGCCCCCCGGTTCGATCCCGCCGTTGACAAGGTATCGCGCAATTCGATAAAATCGACTTGATTGGCTATACTTCGGTAATGAATGGAAATCGCTTCGATAAGGTTGCTTTCCCGCTGCACGGCAGTGCGCTCCCGCCGATGGAGATGCAATGGCCCGCACTCCGCTGCCAGGCGGTGGGTAACCGCAGCAAAGGCTTCGCCCAATTCACGAAGTAATCCTGCAAAGACCGCTGACGGATAGATAGACCGCCAGCTGGTTACGTCATCATACGGAAGCCCCACCATCGTCGCCCTATACCCTGTGGGTTCGGACCAAAGCAAGTTGGACGGCCCACATTGCAACGGTGCATTGTAAACGACGCCGATATGGTATGGGAATTTACTGAAATGCTGGCTGAACGTATGCCAGGCGCTAACAACCGCCCCTGCTGCCTTGCCGAAACGGTGGCGGGCAACGGTTCGGATCGCATCGTCCGCCGAAAGATTCCCATCACTGCCCATCAGTGAGACAACCTCCAAGTTCGGGGACGGGTATCCGCCCAATGTCCAGCTCAACATCATTCCTTCTATACCTTCGGCCCGAAGATGCTCTATGTGTTTGGCTACATTATAAACTGCTGGTATATAAGGCACCGCACCGATCTCCCACGTGTTGTTGGCCTGAATCTTAGCCATGGTTTTCAGACCGTGTTCCCGCGCGATTTTCCAATGCCGCCTCGCCCTCGGGCCGGGGCCTACCGCAGAAATGGAATACTCGCCGACCTGGCTTTTCACGCCGCCACGCTCGATTTCCAATTCCCATTCGCTGACACTCATCAGCAACGTATGTTCGGTAGATAAGCGTGGGATAATGGCCGGTGCCCAATCGCCGGGCCACCCCCAATCCCAGATAATCAACTGGGGCCGCTTGGCGTCGGCATCAACTGATTTGGCGTGGACGGCCGCGGAAAAGCCCTTGGCTATCCCACGGTTATAGGTATTAATAAGCGATGAAACCACCTTAGGCGCCCCCAGTTGCCCGCAGCGCGGACATTGGTTGCCCTGGCCGTGCGACCAACAATGGGTAGGGTTTTCCGAGGCCGTGATCGAAAAGAAACCCGAAAGCAACGGTACCCGCTCGATGATCTGCGCGATAGCATCTTCGAGGTACCGTTCTACTGCAGGGTGGCTCGTACAGAGGGCGGTGCCCTGGCCACGAAGGTCGGGGTGTGTTTTAAAAAACGACTCGGGCTGGTGCCGGGGCTCATTCAGATAAAGGAAGATACCCATACCGTGTTTCTGCGCACGCTCGGTGAGCGTCCGAAGGTTGTCCAGCCGCCGCTGCCAATTGTCGCTGATGGAAAGATCCCAAGGGAATGGGGTTAGCTTGCTGAGCACAATATGCATCCAGATACTGTCTACACCCGAAGCTGCCAGCCGCTCCAGGTAGGCATCGGGGTATGAGTCGATTTCGGGATCGAGCAGTGGATCGCCGAACAGCGCGAAGTAAGGGTACGCTATCCGTGGGCTGAAGCCGGCGGCCGGCGTTGCCACATCCCGCTTTGTTGTGATAGGTGCGGACAGTTCTTCCACGAACTGGAAATATGGCATCCGCTCCTTGGGCAGGCCGTGCGGAAAGGACGCCTTCAGAAGCTCCTGGAAATCGCTTTTCGTCGGCCCATCCAGCTCAGCCAACTGATCGTACCGCAAAGGCGGGCACTCCGGCTTTATGCTGCCCAGCTTGATATAGAAGAAGTCGTCTTCCTTCAGCGTGAATTCCAATTGGGCCTCACTCCATCCCATCAATGCCTGCAACTGCACCTTCGGAAGGAGATGCCAGTTGCGGCGGATTACCGTGAGGTAACTACGCTCCCATTGTTCGGCCGTAACATCAGGTACCGCATGCAATCCCATCGATGCCGCTATATCCTGCAGCTGCCGCGGCGTGGCACCTACCGTTGCTGCGAGACGGTCTGATGGGACAAGCCCCCAATTTCGCCAGACATAGGCATACAAGGCGTTGGGGAAATGACTGAACGTCAATGCTTTCTTGCCTGTCTCCATCACAGAGGCCGTAATTGCACTCGCCGGAAGCCCCTCAAAAAGTAGAAGCGCGCCCAAAGCGGTATTCGCGGCGATAAACTGCCTGCGGTCCATCCCAAATTTACGTCGTTGGTTCATCGTCGGTTATCCATTTTCAGATTTCGGAATACGGGCCAATGTACAGAATTTTATGAAATTTATAAAAACGGCAGTGTAGCAAACGGATGCACGGTACCTAATTCCATAATATCGATACTATTTTACGGTTAAGCATCTAACTAGTTGCTTTTCATATTAAATTACGGTAAGTTAGCATCACTAACAATACGACCCCTGTTATGAAAGCAGTAGAATACCGGTTGCCCAAGGAGTTTGACAAGTCGTTTATCGTCTTTACCGAACGGGGCACCTATTTCCCGTGCCCTTGGCATTATCACCCCGAATATGAGTTTGTGTTAGTCAATAAAAGTACCGGTCGGCGCATGGTGGGCGACCATATTGGCCACTTCAATGAAGGCGACTTGGTGTTCATGGGCCCCTCCCTACCCCACGTATGGGTCAATGATGCCGCATATCTGCAGGGCAAGGCCCAACAAGATGCGGATGCCGTGGTGGTACATTTCGTTGAAGATTTCCTTGGCGAAAACTTCCTTTCTCTTCCGGAGCTGGAGCCGCTTAAAAAGATACTGGACCTATCCCGCAGAGGGTTGGCCATCAACGGAAAGACCAAAACAGAAATCAACCGGCGGATGAATGGGATGATCGGCGAGAGTGGCCTAAGCCGGCTCTCGTCGCTTTTCGCCATGTTTGATATCCTGGCCCACAGTACCGAATATGAGCCGCTCGCTAGCCCTACTTACATGCAGCATACGCAGGGCTATTATTCCGATCGATACAGTAAAATCACCGATTACATCCTTCGAAATTATCATCGTGAAATTACCCTAAATGAGGTCGCATCAGAAGCTAGCATGGCCATCACCACATTTTGCAACTTCTTCAAAGAGCATTACCGCATGACGTTCGTAGAATACCTCAATACCATTCGTATCGGGCATGTATGCAAATTGCTTGCAGATAGCGACGACAATGTCGTTACGATTGCCTATGAATGCGGGTTCAATAACTTGGCCAATTTCAATAGGCAGTTCAAGCGCCTGAAAGGCATGTCGCCAAGTGAGTACCGGAAGATGCTGGTATTGGAGTCGGCTTAGCCATGATATTCTTCATCGACACGACGGGCAGCACCCTGTAAACCGTACAATGCTATCTGCCATTTTTTAAGCATTTAACCCCCCATCCATCAGTATGTTCTCGCCATTGATATAAGCACCGGCCGCAGACGCTAGAAGGACAATCAACCCTTTTATATCATCCCGATTAGCCATTCGGCCCAAGGGCACTTTTTTGCAATAGTTTTGTAAGAATTGTTCGGGCTGGTTATTGAACAAGCCTCCCGGACTTATACAATTGAAGCGAATATTTCTACCCGCATGTATTCGAGCCATGTAACGTGTCAAGTTAATCAAACCCGCGTTGTGGAAGAAGTAATCTGGAGGAGGATTACCCATATTTGTACCTTCGTAATTCGATAAATCGGGTCCTTTCATCCCCATCATAGAGGCAATGTTAATGACACTACCGCCTCCAGAGCGAACAATCAAATCGGTCATTTCCCGCAGCAGATGGAACATGCCCGTAGCATTGTCTTGCATGGACTGGGCGAATTGTTCTAGCGGGTCGTCGTAGCGTTTCATAGGGCGGGATACCGCATTATTGACGAAACCATCCAAACGGCCAAAACGTTGTTGGATGTGTGTTTTCAACGCATTGACGGATTCGGAAATAGCCTGATCAACCTGCATGGCATGTACATCGTAACCAGCAGCACGAAACGATGCGGCCGTATCCGCCGCGCTTTCCAACCGCCGCGATGTCGTAATAACCGTTGCATCAGCTTCGGCCAACCCTTCCACGATGCATTGACCATATTTACCGGAACCCCCGGTAACGAGGACGACTTTGTTTTTTAAGTTTAGTAATTCCCTGACGTTCATCTTACGATACTTTTATACACTTACCACCCTGCAACCGGCTTTCATCGGCTGCAATAACAAGGCTCATCAAACGGTGTGTTTTGTTAAAATCCAGGCGGGGTTTGCCCTCCTCAACCGATCGCACAAACTCGACCAGGTTATCCCGGAACATGGAATAAGAATTGCGGACATCTACCCATTTCCAACCCTGCTGCCCGAAAAAGGATAACTGGAATGTCCCCGATATGTGGTTAAATAGATGAAGTGTAATATCTGTTCCGTTCATCAACCGGATATGGATAATTTCCCGGGCTAACTCACCAACATGCTGTACACTTTCCGGCAGCGGGTCGTCCAATACGCTGAATATCGCTTCCAACAGGTGGATACCGTACTTTTTCCAGTCTTTCTTACCTACCGCCGTGACCAACTCAACTTTGCCTAAGGAGGCCAGTTCTTGTTTGGCAACACGACATTCATTGGCGTAGCGCATCGACGAACAGGACATGATAAACTTATCCGCTTTATGTTGCTCAGCAAACCATGCCAAATCGTCACGTGAATATGCCAATGGCTTATCGATGAAAATGGGAACCCCTGCATTGATAAATGGCTCTGACATTACCTTATGGCTTTCTGGGTCATCCCTTCCCAAAATCACCGCATCCACTTCCCCCACCATATCTTCTTTTTGGTCGATGACGGTGGCTATAGCAGACGATCTAGCAATGCTTTCGGCTGTCGTACGGTCTTGGCACCACACGTGCGTAACGCGCGCACCGGGGATGCCCAATGTGTCGCAATTGGCATCCAAGTAAGCGGATACTGCCGGGTAACCCGTGCGGGTGATTTCTACACCATCGTATTGTCCATTGATAATGGCCGACCACGAATAGGGATGGGCATTCCCTTCACTCATACCAAGCATACCTATTTTGATCATAACCATCCATTTTTATCCCATTCGGCCAGGTTCAGCTCTGCTGGCCTCGGGTACTTCATCGCTCGTGCTTGTGCCAATAATGCTTCATCAAAGTGCCGTGCATTGGCACAGGCAACGGCATCTTCGAGATACGTGGGTTTGTCGATGCCTACCAGCACAGCAGAAACAGCCTCATGTGCCAATGCGAACTGCGTGGCAAACTGAGGCAATCCGGTAAATTTTTGCCCTAGCAATGCCCGGTACCCTTTTATGTGCTGTTCGACGTCATGGAGTGCCGGATGCATAGACCCTACCCCGTCGGTGAGCATCCCCCGCATGAGTACCGAGCGGACGATGATACCCACTCCTTGTTTAAATGCTTGTTCGAAGTGCACACCATGGCTTTGGTCCATCAGGTTAAAGGGGAGCTGGATAGCATCCCATCCCCCGGCACTCACCGTAAGCTGTGTCTCGTCGGGCTTGTACACGGAAACGCCGATAGCCCTCACCAGGCCTTCATCCCGCAATCTCGTAAACGTCGAAATCACTTCGTCGATTTCCAGGATTTCCCTGTCGGCATAATGCACCATATAGAGGTCGATGTAATCGGTTTGTAGTGTTTGTAGACTTTCCTGCAACGAGCCGCGGATGTAAGCCTCGAGCTCCGTTCGGGGCACCAGTGTTCCATTGGGGCGTCTCAAATGCCGGCACTTGCTGGCAAGTACTACCTCCTGTCGCCTATCGCGGAATGCCCGTCCCATAATCCGCTCACTCTCGCCGTATAGACGAGCGGTATCAAAGAAATTAATCCGCGCCTCAATCGCCCGGTGGAGTAACGCGACGGCCTCGCGCTCGGCCAACATATCGGCTTCACCCTTCACGCCAATCCCATAAGGCATGCCGATTTCCACGCCGCCAAAGGCGATTTCCGAAACTTCGATATCGGTATGGCCCAATTTCTTTCGCTGCATCGCCATATTATTCCGCATACGATTTCCCTATATTTCCCTGCTTGCCAAAAGCTGTTAAGATATCCTTGCAATAATTCGTCAAACCAACCACATCCGCACCTACGCTCACAAAATGATAACCCATAGCCAACAACTCCTGCAAATTAGCGGTAGACCCTACGGTGGCAGCAAACTTGCCGTACTTATTGGCTACCTCGGCCACCCGCTTTCTGGTTCCGACCAATAACGGGTGATCCCACTGCCCTGGAGCCCCAATGCCCTGGCTGAAATCGCCAGGACCGAAGAACAACATATCAAAACCTTCCAACTGAGCGATTTCGTCCAATTCGTCCAATGGCTCGGGGTCTTCGATCTGCAGAGCAATAAAACGCTCCCGATTCGCCGACTCCAGATATTCATTGAAATCCATCGCCGTATATCCCCCGTCTGCATTTCCCCCATCAATCGGACGCCGCCCAATCGGATGGAAACGGGTCATATGGATGACCTTTTCGGCGTCTTCCACACCCATGATGTGGGGCACCAGTATACCGGTTGCATCCATTTCCAACGGTTTGATATAGTCGCTGTATGAACCACGTGGCACACGCACCATCACATCGGTACCGTGCGCTTTGGTAGCCCACACGTGTGATGCAATAACGGACCAGTCTTGGCCGATGTGTTCCAGATCAACCCACACGCAGTCGAAGCCTGCTAATGAAGCGATCTCCGACATCAGTGCATCTTTCAGATTAACTTTAAAACAACTGGCCGTATCTCCCGACCGCAATTTATCCAGTACCTTGCTTTTCCTCATATGAATATCATTTATTTACTGGCCGCATTTTCGGCTTTAGACAGAACAGCAACAAGGCGCAAACCACCATGCTTAATGCCGCAATTTGAAAGATCAACGTAAGATTCACCTGTTCATCCCGCAGAGCTCCGGCAACATAAATTCCGATCCCGCCGATGACACAACTGCAAAGATTCAAAAATCCGTAACCTGTCGCAAGATAGCGTTTATCAGCAATCATGCCCAAAATGGGCATCATGTTCGCATCAATAAACGGCCGTGTCAGCGCATAAACCACGAAACCGACAACTGTGGCCCATAACAACATGGTATAGCTGGCTACAAACACAGCGGGCACCGCCACAAGGAAACCGATAGCCGGCAACCACATCCGCGCCTTGGAATTGGTCTTGGACCACCAGTCGGCCAACACACCGCCCCCGATGACACCGACCAGCATTGCCGGGAAAAAATAGGCTGTGGAATACAAACCCGCTTCCGTTTGAGACAGGGCAAACCTTTCCTTATAGAAGGTTGGCAACCATCCGTTCACCATCCAACTGATGGCTCCGGCGATTCCCCAGATAATCATGACGATGATAAACGAGGGATTTCCGAATAATCGCTTCAATGCCCCCCGAGGACCCGTTCTGGATGCGTGTAGGGCGGCGTCTACCGCTTCCTCCTCGGTATTGGCTTTCGGGTCGCGTAGAAAAAACACCAATACAACGGCATACCCGATGCCAACGATTCCAAAAATACTGAAAGCATGATTCCAACTATGGGTTTCTGCCAACCATCCTCCAATAAATCCCAAACTTTGACCAACCATAACGCCAGCTACATGGATACCCGTAGCGGTAGACCTGGTCTTACCGGTGTGCCAGTCCATGATTAAAGCCATTGCAGCAGGCATATAACATGCCTCACTGATTCCCATCAACGCACGCGCCGCGAGCAATTGCTCAAAAGAAGTGGCTAAGGAGGTCAACCAGGTGACCAACGACCAGAAGAATAAGCTGCCGATAATAACCTTGCTCCGATTAAAGCGATCAGCCAAATAACCGGCAAATGGGCTGGCAAAGCCGTATACCCAAAGAAAGACAGAAGTTAATAAACCGAACTCCGCATCCGTCATGGGAATGACTTCTATGATACTTGTCCGCATGGTGGTAATCGTCATGCGGTCAAGGTAATTAAGTGCCCCAACTAGGCATAGCAGCGCTACTAAAAGCCAGGGGTAATACCCTCGTTTACTAATCATCCGCTTAGTTTTTTTTCTAGCCTACGCATCATTTTTAGTACCGCATAAGCTGCTGTTGCATGAATATCTGCATCGTATGTAGTCTTATTGACATCTCTCACTTGATTATACAATCGGAATAACATTTTTCGATCACCCACTTCTCCCCGCTCCGCCAATCCATGAAGCAGTTGCTGCAATCCGGCCGGGTCCCTTTCCATAGACTTCAACTGATTTTTGATGGAAAGAGCCTGCGGATCTCCGATGAGAGGAGCCGTCATCCATGCCGTGGCTAGCAAATTGGCACGCACAGCGACTGGTTCCATATTAATTATCTGAAGCTCCGGCAACTGCAACCATTCATTAAGAGTAAACGGTTTGAGATAGCGGAGCACATAGGAGATAGTCGGAATGAGATCGTTCTTACCTTGCTCAGTTAATTGGTTCAACAATCGTAGACAGGTTGCCCTAACCATGTCCAGTCCGGCATCCGGATGATGCGTAGCATTCCACAGCTTGTAAATGGTAAACGCGTCAATGCTATCGGCCGTTATCCCCGCTACCCACCCCGGGCTCACATCAACGGGCACGCCTAGTTTAGCGAGTGTCTCAATTGCATGGAGGCGATCGATACTGGACGGATTGTTATAAGCGGCAACAATCCTTCCTATCCACGATTCCCGTTCTTCTGATGTTAGAGCTGCCTGTGCTAATGCACGCCAAATGCCAATGCGATAGCGGGGTTGCTCACTATACTTTCGCTCTTCATTCAAGAAAACTGTTCTTACATCATTGACCAAATAGTTTTCCCATATCAGAAATTCGGCAACATGTACTTTAACCCATTCCTTTTGCGTATGGAGAAGTTTTTCTAAGTCATTTAGTGCATGTTGTTTCATATCGGATATAGCCAGTGCCTGTGAATTTACTTTTTTCGGAATAACCAACACAGCAGTGATGATGAACATCGCGAATACCGATGGAAACCATTTAGGCCTTACCAACATGTCCAGCCTCCATCAACGACAATCGTCTGGCCCGTAATGTAAGTAGCTGCATCGGACAAAAGAAAAGCAACGGTCCCGGCAATTTCACGGGGCTGTCCAATACGTTTCATCGGAACACGGGCTTCGAGACGCTCGATAAAATCGGGATGCTGGCTTTGAACAGCAGGATTCGGAAACGGGCCAGGCGCTATAACATTGCACCGTACTTGCTGTTCCGCCCAATGTACGGCCATATACTTAGCCATATGTCGTATAGCCGCCTTGCCTACGCCATATTCTATGGGGTTTTTATTCATCGGCTTTTTATACACCGATGGGTAAGGCGCGACCAGCCCGTACATACTAGCGCATAAGACGATACTTCCTTGGCTTCGGGCGGCCATAGCTTGCCCAACCAGGCGACTTATGTGAAAAACGGCAGTTATGCCACCATGATTGGCCTCATCGAATTCGCCGGTCGTGAGTTCCTCAAATGCTTTGCTAGTGGAGGCAAACGTTAAGTTCACAAATCCATCTGGACAGCCATTGTCCATTATTTCCTTCGTTACGAATGAAGACACAGCATCCAAATCAGTTGCATCCAAACTGACGGGCACCACGTTTTCTCCCAATCCATGAGCAACGAGAAATGCTTTTGCCCGATCTGCTAGATCGATGCACAACACACGCACCCCCATTTCACTCAACAAGGTTACCAATGCACCTCCCAAATAGCCAGCTCCACCCAATACCCAAACCGATCTGCCATTCAAACTGAATAATTCATTCATAAACTTAATTAAGTCCCGAAACTTCTGTTATTCTGCGTCTATTTCTATGATGGTCCCCGCGATGTGCCGATTTCCGTTATTAATGTTATAGTAATAGACAACCAATACACGATTTGCGTCCAGCTGTACGGACCAGGGATATCCGATATCCGTACCGCCGCCATCTTCTCTCAATATAATTTCTGGCGCCGTTGCATAGTCGGTACATTCTGGATTGAGGATCCTCGCCCGGATACCATATGGTTTATGGCGATACCCATAGACCAACAGCACCCGATTATCAGGCAATCGCATGGCCTGTAAGGGATGTCCTTGAAAACCCATCTTCTCCCAATTCCCGAAACTTTTACCTCCGTCCGTCGATCGTGCAATACAAGCTTGGTCGTCCATATTGGCCGTGCGGAGAAAGGCAACGATATCACCTTTAGGAGTTTCATATACAGAGGCTTCATTAAACGAGGCATGACTATCACGGGCCACTACACTACTGTATTTCCAAGTGAGCCCTTTGTCTTCGGATATAAGCAAATAATTGGACGTCTTTCTACTGGGCTTATCCGCGTCAACGGCAGCGACCACCCAAAATATCCGGCCATCTTTCCCTTCATACAATGCGCCACGGTTATAGGCGGGAAGCGGCTTCCCCATCGCATTATAATTAATTTCCGCATCAAGGTGTGGTGGATATATAGGACCTTGCCAAGTTTTTGCACCATCGGTAGACCGTAAGAGGTAACCTCCCAGAAATATCGCCCCCCCTGCTTCAAAATAGGGCTTCTTCAGTTTAGTCAACTCCTCGGGACGCAGAAAAGCCCAACCATAACTGGCACAGAGCATGCTCCCATCACGGAGCTGCAGTAAACAAGGATCCTGCGATCCGCCAAATGGGTGTGCATAAATTAGTTCGGGTTCCGGCGTCCAATGCTCTCCATCCTGTGATCGAACCGCCACCAGATAGCTATTTGGGTCGACATGCGAAGTTACCGACCCTCCAAACACCTTCCGATCAGGAGCCCTGCGAAAAGCAACCAAAAGCTCTCCATCTGGTTTTTTGATAACGGAAGGAAATGCACTATGGTACATCGAATCCGCATAGATTACCACGTCTTTAATTTTACGTACTACCGGAATGGAGTCCCGCTGCGCATGGCTATAGGCATATGGCAGCCAGATTACTCCAATCAAAGCAACTATTAATCGTATCCCTTTCATAAACAATGCATTAAATTTATTATACCAACCTTAATTCTCGAATAGTCCTTTCCGAGCAAAAAATACTACCTATAGATTTTGCCCACCCTAAATGTCGCGCTATTAGCCAACGTTATGGGTTATCTACTCGGTTCTACGGTCACTTCCCGGATTTTGATAGCCCTCCTTATTTCTCCTTTTCCAGTTTTATAAGCGAAATCAGAATAGACGATTAAAAAGTGATTGATCCCTACGGGTAGCAGGCCCGTATATCCGCATGAGACATGCTCATTCTTTTCTCCAAAAGGAAGCATTTCAAACGGGTCCGTCCATCGGTGGCCCTTGCCATCCGTAGAAAACCGAAGCTGGACGCCCGGTCTTCCCGAAGCCAATACCACAACACCGTTACCCAACTGCAACAACTTGGGCAATACGCCAGCGCCGGCAAAAACTTGCGGTTGGGTCCACGTTACACCACGATTGTCCGAACTACTTACATACATCGGGCTATGTCCCAATCCATCTGAAGTACGTAATACACATAGGTATGTGCTGTCTTTAAGTATCTCAAAAGCAGGCTCCGTAAATCCAAACGAAAGCCTCTTACTCCCATTAGGGTCATGCTCCAAATCAGGTTGATAGGGTATCTTGCTAACGACATCCCAAGATCTTCCCCCATCAGTTGATCGGTAGAAGCTCACCCCGGCCGCCGGCACCTTACCCGCCTCTTCATAAAAACTTGGATAAGTGATTGTTGCAACACTTCCACCTGCCTCAATGCGCATATCACCCCACCATACTACCGGAAACAGTTCACCATCGGTATACCGCAATACTCCGGGATCATTCAATACATTATGTTCCACATTCCAACGACTATTGCCCGGGCTCAACCGAGCAATGTATACACCGCGCAACGCATCCGGGAGCGCAGACATACGATAATAGGAAAAGTCCCTACCATAGGCTTCCTTATTGGAATCGACAGCGTTGAGCAAGTCTAACTCCGATACCTTCAACGCCACTGGCGTACTATTCTTGATGTAGGTACCATCCGTCAGCTCAAGTCCGCCGCCCAAAGGCATTCCCCCTTCTATTTCCTTCCACGATTTTCCTTCATCATCCGAAACGGCGAAACTACTAAGCCCTTTTCCATAGCTTTCCGCTGCATCTTTCCCCATGTGCCAAGCTACCACCAATTGTCCATTAAGTGCCCGGTATATGCTCGGAAACTGAAAATATCCCCAACCATACTCTCGGTCAGCCACGCTGATAATCGTAGGTTCTCCCAACGAAATCTTTAAATTGGAATCATTTTTTCGATGATATACACCCTCTATGCCTTGATAAACAGGGATGCCATGCTGAATTTTCCCGTAAGACACGATTCCTCGTTCTCGCCATTTTACAGTCGGGTTATCGGTATCGGGACTGCCTTGATAGCCAAGTATGGCAAATCCCATTAATACATTCGTTAGTACGGTTTTCATTTTTTAGTTCTAGTATCCGTTCGCTATAATCATGTCAACGCCACCGTCAAAGCAACCCATATAGAAATCAATTAAATTTAAAGGAATAGAGATCGGCATCTTTCAAATAGAATTTCAATCGAATGGGCCTGCCTGCCAATTCGCCAACACTTTTGTGTTCTCGCCACGAGACAATTCTCGCTATTTCGTTACCAATAATTTCTTGCGTCTCCAGAAATGAGTAGCCTGGAATAGGCTGCCGTTTCTCATCTAATATTTCAACTCTCACCGATCCCGCAGCTGATGTAGAATAGTTGATTTCGAGCTCATTGCCATTAAATATAAATGGTTTCGTAATCACTTCCCCCCCATCGTAATCAGCGGAAAGAGATGCAAAACCATCTATACGTAACGAGTACCTTTTTATATGCGCTGATGGTTGGGCATAACTTTCATTTAGGTATATAGAGATTTCAGTTGGACTGGTTTCAACGACATTGAGTACCGGATAATTAGAACGTGAAACCCAATTTTCCAACCCAATCCCGGGGCGAACAAACGACTCCATAAATGTTCTGTCGTATGTATTCCCTCCCCGGCTACTCATTAAGACAGCATCAGAACAATCTTTGTAATAATTTGGGTTTACATTCAGCTTAGCAGCTTGTTCCCCGTGCACAACTTGCCTATTGGGCATAAAACGCGCACCTATCGCCAGATAAATGTGAGGTGCACGATAATAGGGACTGGTCTGTTGAGTATACAAATGCTCTAATGGAGTATCTCCAAACGTCATCGCTTCCGGCGCCGACCAGTTCACAAAATCCTTGGATACAGTACGGCTAACAGACCTAAATCCCTTATACGCCGTAAAGCCACCATCAGTATACGTTCTAAAATAACAAACATATTGGCCTTCATGTTCAGACCAAAACACTACATTCTGCGAATCAAACACCCCGGTCTGAAAAACTGCTTTTTCCTGCTTCCTTTTCCAGTGTATTCCATCTTCGGAAATGTATGCGATTAACCCACTTTTATCGGTGCCGCCAACCGCCTTGTACCGCTCACTTGGTTTCGCGTTGGGATTGGTATCAAGAAAAGGGCTAAAATTATGCGTTACTGGAGCTGCATGGGCTAATATCACATTATTCTCCAAGGTACCGTCTATTGTATAAAGACCAAGTGAAGGTTTCACCCAATGAATGCCATCTGCCGATTCCGCATAACACGTAACTTCATTATCATTCCCATCTTTCCCTGCTTCCCGGATACCTCGATAATACATTCTATACAAACCGCCATCTTTAATAATCGTACAATACGCAGAAAAATTCCCTTCCCAAGGCTTATCAAAATTCAGCACAGTCCCCTCATTTACCGGATGGTGCATCTTTTGACTGACATTATTCATGCTATCCAATAGAAAATTATCTACAAACAGTTCTCTCCTATTACCGATTTGGGCAGGTGAAACGGATTGCGCCACCAGTTGAAGCGGTAGTAGCGAAAAGGCACATATACATGCACCAAGTAGTTTCGTTAAATCTTTCATGTTTAAATTGCTTATTCGTCCGTATTACCCAACAGTGTCAACTCCATAACCTGGATGCCGGCAACCTGTCCCCAAGTTTCTTGGCATACAAAACGAATATAGCGAACCGGGGACGTATTTTCGGCGATTTGATATTTCTCCCCCTCCACATGCGCGTATTGGATATCGGCTGCTGTCACCGTACCCACAGGACTTCCTGAAGGCTTGATGGATTCAAATTCCCCAAGCAGTGTCCATCCGGAAAAATCCGCATTCACATCCGGCGAGTCACTTCCCCATAGCTGAAACCTGCGGGGATGCGCATGATTGTAGATCAAGGATGTTTCGCTTCTCGTGTTAATCACCAACTGCGTCAATGTAGCCAATTGCCCCATATCAAATGTAAACTCATTCGAATTATTCGCAAAACCAGATATGATGCTTTCATTCCAAGCATTCTCGATATACCAATTTGGCGTCGTATAAGCGTTGTAAGGGATACCATCAGGGTTCCATCGCATAAATTTACTTTTATCCAAGGGAATACCATTGATGATCGGTTCCACGGGCCTGAACGCAGTAAAAAAGGTATCTATGGCATCGCTTTCAGGCAGAAAAGCAGTTCGATAGGACACCTCTCCGCCTACATTGGATAGCGTTGTATCGGAAACCGAGTGGGGAATCACGGCTATTTTAGCCGCTCCACTAGTTTTTTCTTTATATTTTACCTCATTCGCAATGGCATATTGCGGAGCACGGAGCCACCTCAGGGATAACTCGCCAAGACTGGGAACAAATTCTTTAAGCCCCAGAGAGCGGTCCTGCAATGACGCAGCGAATCGATCGCCAAAAACATTCGCATTGATTTCATAAGGCATTGAGGGGTAGTTGAGGTTTCCATCCGTCGTTACCAACTCGAATGTGTACCCATCTTCAGACAGATTATCGATAAATACGCGAATGGTATCTTTTAATGAGTTTTCGGGAATATCCAATATGACAGAATCCGTACGCGAACGCCAGTAAACCTTGACCTTGGCAACTTTGGGATCACTATTGACGTAGTGAAGCAACACCCGATTCCTACCCGCCTGCATAAAGGCTGTATCCAGCCGTCCTACGTATATCGTTTCTCCGTGTTTCAGGTACTGATCATGGAGGTCGTTCATTTTCGAACATGAAATCGATGTAAATAAAACGATTGAAATGCTTATAAGTAGGATGAAATATCTTTTTAGGTAATATGACATGACTATATTATTTCATTATTATCAGTATTTATTATCTCCCCATAAGGTCATCTCCATGACCTGCACGGCCGATCCGTTTCCCCAAGTTTCCTGCGCAACAAAACGGAGATAGCGTACAGGAGGGGCCTCAAGCGGAACGTTCCAGTCTTCACCCGTTTCCCATGCGTAGCGAATGTCTTCATCCGAAACTTGCCCCAAAGGCAATCCGGATGGTTTTATAGACTCAAACTCCCCCAAGAAAATCCAGTTATCGAAATCTTGATTTACGTTTGGATGCGGTGAACCCCACAGTTGGAATCGCTTGGGATGACCTAAATTATAGATGAGATGTGATTCGGAACGTTGGTTAATCTTAAACCGGCTCAATTTAGCAGTTTGCCCCATATCCAAGGTAAACTCTAAACTGGTTGTATTGGCGAAACCTTGATTGTTCGCTACCCCTAAGCTGCCGATTTTCCCATCCCATAGATTCTCAATCCACCAGTTGGCTGATGTATACCCATTGTAGGGAATACCCGGTGGATTCCACCGTCTGAATTTTGACTTATCTACCTCTACTTCGAAAATGGGTTGATAGGTCGCCATCAACGTGTCTGTATAATTCCCCCAGGGATCACGGGCAAAAATGCCGAATATCCGCTCTTCGTCTTGATACCCCCTCACATTCCCCCTTCCGATTTTGGCCTTGCTATAGAACGTTTCCGCTTCGGTAAGTTCTTCGATACCATGGATATTATTAGGTGTGATAACGGAAACAACCACATCGGCTTCCGTTGGATTTTCCCAATCCAACCGGATTCCTCCAAAATCGTTCTGAGCCTGCAAAGACTCCATAATTGTATAGATAGGTGCATCAAGTGGATGGATCGTCACCTCAACAGAAGGCGAAGCGTTATCACTCCGATCGTAAGCAATCAATTGCACCCGATGTTCGGCAGATTTACCAAACCCTTCAATGACAAGGGAGTTTTTATAAGCAGAAGCCTTTTGTTCTATTTGATTACCATTCCGCTCGTAAATAGCTTGAACATATAATAAGTCTTCATCGTCAGGAATGTCATACGTAATAATAGCCCCCCCAGGGGTATTTTCCACTGTCGGAGAAGTAATGCTCACTGGCGGTGTGTCGTCTGTCGGATACTGCCCAGTGAATTCATTCTCGCTACAACTGTTTAAGAAAACAGCCATAACAACGAGCAAAATCAAACGTTCTTTCATTGTTTTGAATAATTTAATATTAACCATTTTTCTACCAACCGGGGTTTTGAACTAGATTTTTACTACGAAGTATTTCATCTTGCAAGATCGGCCAAAGGACCTCTTTCAGCGTATACTGCTTGCGGGTGAAGGTAATGGGTTGGTAAAATTCTTGCGCGTTGGTTCCCTCCGTATTCCAGCCTTGAATTGGCTCGTTAAAAGCGTTTATAGCCTTTTTCCATCTCCTTAAATCCCAAAACCGCTGTCCTTCAAATGCCAATTCGATATTTCGCTCACGATGGATAATTTCGCGCATGCCAGCGGTGGACTGAAACTTATCTGGATAGATTGAATGAGCCGGCCAAGCTTGTTGCACATCGGCCAATCCCGCTCGATTCCGGACGTGGTTAATATAAGTCCATACCTCGTCATTTGGTGCCGGCAACATCTCGTTCAATGCCTCCGCATATAATAGATACAGATTTGCAAGCCTATATATCGGAAAATCGAAACGCTTAGGGATAAAGGTTGTCGCGTTATAAGTTGATTGATAATTGGATAACTTTTTTATGTAGAATGTGGTTACGGAATAGCGTTCCGTTCCTATACGTCCACCTGCCATGGATCCCAATTTAAAATTCAACGGCCACTGTTGGTTATCATTGATTCTTCCTAGACCAAACCACCAGCCCCCGTCGACGGCCAGACTCCCATAAAACCTCGACTCCCTATTCAAATGAAGTTTGGCAGTCGTATACCCTGGCTGCATATAATACCGATGGTCTTCCGGTACGTTTTCTAATTCATACCTTCCTTCGTAATCGAATTCTGTATCTTCCTCGATAGGAACACCATTCCTAGAATAATACATCTCTGCCATTTTAAGCGTCGGAGCCATCATTTGATAAACCACTCGTTCATGGTCAGCATGCAATCGTGGGATGGTCGCTTTTTCTAAATCTGTACTTATAAATGAAGACAGGCCCCAAATCCGTCCAGAATTATATTTATCGGTAACAATTTGTCCCGGCAATAACACCAACCGTGTGGAATCAGAAATATTTAACGAAGGATTATTAAATTCATACAACTTAATACCGGCTAGGTGACACGTATCAATTGCATTCTTGCACGCAACAGCGGCCCTTATCCACTTCTGGGCGTCATAGGTGGGATTGAACAGCGCAATACCGCGATTGTCTTTCATGTCAGCATAGTCCTGGTTACCATTAAAAAGCGGGCTTGCGGCGGTAACCAAAACGTCCGCCTTAATCGTCATCGCCGCGGGTTGTGTAATCCTACCCTCTTCGGAAATTTCATTGTCAATGCTTAGCGGTAGATCCGATATCGCCTCATCAAGCAAAGTCACAATATAATTCACGACTTCATCGATTGGCTCCCGATAAACGGAAACCCGATCCGTGGGTGTTTCAATAGATAGGTTTTCCCTGACAATCGGAATCGGACCGTACATCCGCATCAGATAATAATGATACCATGCTTTCAATACCTTTACTTCGGCAATCCATCTCGCCCGCTCGAAACTATCCAAGTCTCTGGCTTTGTGAGCATTCTCGATAAACGTATTGCAATCCCGGATAGCTTGCCAAAGTGCTGATCCGCCTTGTATTGCATGCCAGTAACTGAAATAGGGCCGGGTAACATTGTTACCAAAACTAGCCAAATCATAGGCGTATTGTGCCCTATTATTGAGGTCCTTATGAAACCAAATATCATCGGCGCACATAAATCCAGGCTCATTCAGTGTGCCTATCCGGGGTAAACGACTATAACAAGTCGCCAAATATTTTTCGGTACTGACCCGATCTTTAAATGCATAATCCAATGTCGGCACATTATCCGGAATGACATCCAAATAACGACCACAAGACACGACCAGTGTAGTTAATACGATAGCAATTAGATAAGTTTTCTTCATAATTCTAATTCCAAGTTAAAGCGAACATTGAATCCCGAAATTGATTACCCGCTGTAACGGATATCCCATTCCATTTCCACCCATTTCCGGATCCCATAATTTAAATTTGCTGAAATTGAATAAATTTGTACCATTGGTGTAAATCCGCACTTTGGAAAAACCCACTTTTTCGATTAACGACTCGGGCACCGAATAGCCGAATTCAGCCTGTTTCAACCTCAAGAAAGCACCATTCTGCATAAACCAAGTACTAATCGCCGCATTATTGGTGTTTGGCGTGCTCGACAATCGTGGCCATAACGCGTGGAGATTCCTATTGTCTTCTGACCAGTGGTTATCTGCGTATACTTTCAACAGTTGATTGGTGTATCCGTTCCCACCGACAAATGGGGCGGTTGCCGACGGATCAATCCAAAACGACTCCCGGCCAAGTCCCTGAAAAAAACAAGAAAAATCAAAGGCTTTATATGAGGCAGAAATACCGAAGCCATAAACAATCTCCGGCACGGTAGGAAACCCGATGGGTACTTGATCGAGTTGATTGATAACTCCGTCAGCATTGATATCTTTGAACTTAATGTCTCCGCCCATAGCGTCTGCCCCTTGGTCGGGCGAGTTGATCACCTCTTCATCGTCCACAAATAGACGTTCAGCCACATAACCCCAGGTTTGATTGATTGGGAACCCAATCCGTGACTTCCAAGGCACGGCACTGAAGTCTGGCTCTTCGTACACCTTGAACTGACTGGTTGAGTAGGTAAAATTCGCCCTGCCAGCCAGTAACCAGTTACTACTTATACGTCGATTGAAATCCATGGAAAAATCTATTCCCTTACTGCTTGCTTCTCCCACATTAGCTTTCGGCAAATAGACTAATCCCATGGTATTGGGTATATGTTCTCGTTGCATTAAAATGTTTGACCGATGCTCCTTATAGAGATCCACAACGAGGTTAATGCTATTGAGAAGACCTATTTCTGCACTTAAATTCATCTTTCTAGCCGTTTCCCAACTAATATTGGGATTCGCATAACGTATTTCATGTATGCCGTTAATGGTATTTCCGAATTCCGAGCCAAACAGGTAGCCACCTCCATTCATATTCACTTCAGAAAGAAAGAAAAACCGTTCCGCTGGTGAGCCAATGGCATCATTGCCGACCAGCCCATATGTTCCCCTTAACTTCAGATTCGAAACAATACGGTTAATCGATTCTTTCCAAAAGGGTTCTCTTGAAACATACCATGCTGCGCCCACAGAAGGGAAAAAACCAAATCGGTGAGATTGATGAAACCGCTCGGAACCATTGTAACCGAAATTTGCTTCCAAAAAATAGCGCTGATGTAAACCATAAGTAAAGCGCCCGGCAAGCCCCACATTACGGTGCGGAAGTGAATTTTGGAGCGAGCCCGCATTCGCTTCTAGTTTATTTAGTAATGTAAATACCAGCATACCACTTACCGTATGTACAGGGTTTATTTCACGGTCGTAGCTCAAAATACTTTGGAAATAGTTTTCTGAGGTCACCTGCTTCTGGTCTTCGCCATAGTCTAAATATTCATGGCCAACTGTGGGATTCAATGCATTTAATGTATACTGTCCGTCCCGTTTGTCAAATTGCCCTAATGAATAATAGAATGGGCTGTAGCTTCTGTTGACACTATAATAATTGTAACGGGTGGTATTATACATCCCGCTGAATTTCAAGCCTTCCGTAACAAAACTTAAATCTTGTTTAAGCTCAAACTGCGCCAGTACCATGGCGTTGGTGTAGTTGCGATAACCTTTCACTAAATCGGCATAGGGGTTGCTGTATTGGCCCGCATCGTAATTGCCAAAAAGAATGTGCTCGGTTGTTAGGTTCGCATCATCAGCCGGATAATATGCAGGATATAACACAGGATTGGTACGCATAATTTGCCTATAAATCTCAGCGCCGCCACTTATCGGCCCACTGTAGTCAGACCATGTGGTATTCAGTCTGACGAGTGCTTCTGTAGTCTTTGTTAAATTTATATTTACATTCGATCGCAAGCCATAAGTCTTTAAGTCGATATTATTATTGAAATTATTCCGCTTGTCAACGTTAAGCAACCCGTTATCCTGATTATATGTTGCCGCGACATAATAACGCGCTATGTTACCACCACCGCTCACATTCAAGTTTAATCGGCTATTCAGCGTTTGATCTTTCAGCAACATCCCATACCAGTCTGTGGCAGGGTAGAGCAAAGGATAAGCTCCCAGTTCCGTATTTTCGATTTTTTCCTGTGAGTATAGTTCGTGGCCCAACCGGTCCCGTGTCTTAACCGATTCATTGGCCAATTTCATGTAGGTAATTGGATCGGCGAGTTCGATTTTCTCGGTAGGACTCGATAACGAACTTTCGTAGCGGACCATTATGGATGCTTTTCCTTCCCTGCCCTCTTTTGTTGTGATTAGAATAACACCATTTGCACCCCGCGCGCCGTATAAGGAAGTTGCTGTTGCGTCTTTCATGATTGAAAAACTCGCAATATCATCTACCTGCATGCGAGCCAGTTCGCTGGAGGGCATTTCAACACCATCTACCAAAATAAGGGGTCGATTAGAATAACCGAAGCTGGTGACTCCCCGAATGAAGAAATCTGCATTGTCCATACCCGGTTCGCCACTTCGTTGAAATGCAATCATGCCCGCAACACGTCCAGCTAGGGCCGTCGTCAAATTACTGGAAGGAACTTTCAGGTCGCCCGGCTTTACAGTTGTAATCGCTCCGACAACACTTTCCTTTTTTTGTTGGCCGAAGGCGACTATTGTTACTTCGTCCAAAAGATCCCTGGTTTCCGCCAAGACCACGTCGATTACCGTTCTATTGTTAACAGCAATACTTTGCGGCTCCATCCCCGTAAAGGTAAATATCAAGGACGCAGAACCGGGCACGTCAATGGAATACATCCCTTTTTCGTCCGTAACTACTCCTTTGGTGCTTCCCGACAAGGTAACGGTAACACCAGGCAAGGCATCGCCCAGCGTATCTGTAACCGTTCCGCTGACATGGATTTCTTGGCCAAGTGCCACGTTAGGTACAATCGATGCCCCTAACAGCAACAGGCATAAGCCTCGAAATAGAAATCGTACTTTTATTCTCTTCATATTTTATAATTAAGTTGTTAGGACCAGCGGGTCGACGCCGCAACTGCTAGTTCGTAAATCAAAGGTAGGTTGTGCCTTATTGTTACTCTACTACTTTTCTTTACATTAGTAGTACAATATTTCGAGGTAAAATCGTCGGGTGAAAAATAGTACCGATGATTATAAAATTAGTATGGTTGTAGTTCTTTAGGTTAAAATTGGAGGGGTTATAAGTCGTGTTCCTGACGGGTAACCATAAATTCAATAAATCATAATTACTTACAACCGGCTTCTCCCTACGACCGCCCAACGCGTAATATAGGATCCCTGTTCGATAACCACGAGATAGTCATATAGTGCTACGGTAGGGCAAACATGATAGGGTAATCCATACAATGCATCGCCCACCTTCCATGAATGTCCTGACGGTGCTTCCAACACCAGGTGTTCCTCGCTTTGGCTAATCGGCTTCAGATCGGGGGCATTCAGGAAATACACCCTCCGTTCCAATGGATTTTCGGCCGCGACCGCTTTGTGCCCCAAGTCCACACATAGCCGGTTCGCATCGGGCATGGACACGATACGCGTCAACAATACCGCTGCAGGAAGAAACGGCTGGTCCGGTAGGCTGTCGGCATATCCTTTGTCCCATAGCACAAACGTACCCGGGCTGCATTCCACATCAGGATAGGCTGCATAAATCGGTAATGACGGCGAACCGCCGATGATAATTTCTGGCTTGGGGAGCCCGGCCATTTGGACCTGTTGCACAAGCTCACTCACTGCTTCAAAATTTCGTGCACAGATCACTTTTCGCTTTTCGATATCCCGCTCATGTACGTGGCCATCATATGCATGAAAACCCCGAATAGCCACGCCGTCCAATTGCTCACATTGTTGATATAAGGCCATCGCCTCCGCTCCCGGCTGGATACCGGTACGCCCCATACCGATGTTCAGGTCCACATAAACAGCGATAATCATCCCCGCTTGCATAGCCGCATCCGCCAATGTGCGTGCCGCTTCGGGATTATCTACAATGGCGGAAAAATTGGTTTTTGGAAACCTTTTCTTCAACGACAGAAAGCGGGATAGCTTCGGACCATACAGCGGATACGCCAGTAGCACATCCAGGGCCTCGCACTCACCGAGCATTACCGCCTCAGCAATGGTCGCGCACTTAAATCGCGAAATTCCGGCGTCCAACTGGAGACGGACTAACTCCTTGGTCTTATGTGTCTTTACATGCGTCCGCAAACGTATGGGATCATCAATCATACTTTTCAAAAGCATGATATTCTGTTTAATACGCTCCGGAAATATCAGCAATGCGGGTGAATCAACGTCGGACTCGTTGCGGGTTCGGTACCAAGTATCACGGGGTTGCATAGAATAAAATGATTATCCAAAACTATTGATTTGCGCCTCCAGGCTATTTTTGAGGATCTCTTCTGAATTTGCCGCTAAATGGCTTGAACGGCAACGCCAACATTCGTAGCCACCCAGTTCCAACTCATGGACCGGCGGCACATAGCCCACGTAATCATTGGCCAGGCAAATCGTAAAATATCTTTTATCGGGCCGACGTGCTTTGATAGCCAAACCCGTTTCAGTAAAAAACTCACCGGGAAGCGCGCCAATAACGCCCGAACCAATCCGGAAGGCTTGTACGGGCACGCGCTTTTCATCGGGGTACTCGGCCAATAGTACCTGTTCCCGCGCATATACCTGTTGGTATCCTTGCTGGCCGAAATGGATGTTTTCGTAGTCGGCTTGGGCTAGGAGTTCTTTCGCAGTCTCCAATTCGGCGGGCGTTGGTTTACGTAATCCCACCGTTATCTCATCATAGCGGCTCCCTAATAAAGGCTGTGCCTCCCAAATCAATCCAGCTAACGAAGCCACTACACCCTCGGCAAGTTCCTTGCCGATCAATCGACTTTTCTCGTGGTTCGCTGCCGGGTAACGATCAGGCTCCAAGAAATCCCAGATATTTACTTCACCACTGGTTCCGTTGCTCATCATGCCTACGAAACCAGGCCCCCCTCCTAATAACGCGGTCAGTTCTTTCGCAAACCATCCGAAATAATCTGCGCTGATGGTGCCCCGTTCGCAATCGCCCACGTAGTGCAAGGAGTAATTGGCAAGCAATCCGATCCATTCCCCATCAACGCCTTTGACAGCCAAGTAGCGTAATTCTGTATCCGGTTGAGATGTACGCTCCACAATATCATTTTCGTTGCCGAAAGGATTGGTTTTTATCGCATCGATACCTCCGTTAACGGGGTTGAACGGTCGATAGCCCTCCTTCATTCGATAACGCCTGCACACCATATGCCGGGGCTCGTCCAACCAACCGTA
Organism: Parapedobacter sp.; assembly: GCF_053550995.1. Classification (NCBI taxonomy): domain Bacteria; kingdom Pseudomonadati; phylum Bacteroidota; class Sphingobacteriia; order Sphingobacteriales; family Sphingobacteriaceae; genus Parapedobacter; species Parapedobacter sp. The sequence continues at coordinate 18,027 of NZ_JBMQOC010000015.1, read as the reverse complement.
GGCGATTTGAGCGGGAACCAGCCGTTGCTGCGCCTTCAAAGCAGCCTCGACAAGCAATGCAGGCAACTTCTTTCGGTATCCCCAGTCCACATGCCCCATCAGTAAATCGGCGACTGAACCGGCGGAATGGGTGTGTGTACTTGAAATCAACTGATTTTGTATCGGGATACCTGTTTGGGCTGTAATCTTGGTTTTTACCTCGTCGAGAAAATCACGTTGCATAACACAGATATCGACTACCAGGATGAGCAGCGTGGTCGCATCATCTTGCATAATCATGGCCTTCGCATAAAGCGGATCGGCGATGTGATTCGCATAACGGCACGTAAACTCACCGTTGATTACAGTTCCAAGCGGCGGCGTGATATCCACCTGTGAGGCCCCGGCTTTAAATGAATATTTTTGCATAATTACTTACCTCTTCCACGCCCGCCGCAAAAACCGCAACCAATTGCCGTGGAAAATATTATCCGTATCTTCTTCCGAATAGCCCCGGCGTAGCAGGATGGCTTCAAACTTTTGCAAATCGGCAATCGAGTCCATGTCCCACGGACTTTGTTCAGTACCGAATATCCCATCCAAATCGCTTCCAATACCGATATGACGGGCATTGCCGGCCAGTTGGCAGATATGATCCCAATGGTCGACTAGGTGCTCCAACCGGATATCCAGTTGCCAAGGATCGGACACCGTGTCGATAAACCGGATGTCCATTGCCCAGCAATCCAACATACCGCCGATGACAGCTCCGCGGGCAACCAGTCGCTTGATTTGATCGTCGGTCAGTTGCCGTTGATTGGGCACCACAGCCCTTACGTTGTGATGGCTTGCCCAAATGGGACCCTCGTAGGTATCCAACACTTGATTGAACCCTTCGTCCGTCAGATGGGTCACGTCCAAGATCATGTTCAGTTCGCCCATCACCTTCATCAACTCCAACCCTTCATGATGTATCCGTCCGGATGTCTTCGTACCGTCAGCATACCGGCCAGGGCCGAAATGCGATAAGCCCAGCGCACGCAACCCATAACCATGTGCCCGATAAAGATAGTCAATATTCACCAACGAATCGGCGCCTTCCAGACTCAAAATATAGCCAATTGGCTTATCGGCATAGCTGTCACTTTCATCGGCCCATAGGGCTAGGTGTTGTTCTAAGCCTTCCAGATTGTTGATCTGCATCATTTCGCCGAGGGCCTCCATCTCACGGTACCACGCCAGTTGGGCCTGTGTCATGGCCCATGCTTGTTGCGGCGAGTTCCACGCAGTGGGCACATAGCTGTTTGGACGGAACCGGGCCAATTGGGTGGCCACCACCAACCCAACGCCGCCCTCCCGCAGCGCTGGCAAACATACTGTACCATTGCCCCGATCCGGCCGATCGGTCATATTTGACTCCCGCTGGCGGATTTCCGAAAGCGGCAATGCCAGGTCGCGATTCCACTCCAAGGCGTTCATCGCTAAATCCAGATGGGCATCAATGATCAATCGTTTCATGGGCGTATGTTAAAATGAGCTGGCGGATTTCTTCGCTGAATCGTCGGAATACGGTATCGCGTTCACCCGTTCGGGATGCATAGTCTATCAGTTGCTCCTCCAAATCATCGGGGATACGTGTAATCTTTGCGAGTTCCGGATTGAGATCACTCATAACCATTCCGTAGGCGTAGGTGCCCATCAAGTCCATGTATCGGAAATTACCTGCAAAAGGTAGGTAGTGCCCGGCGTCGTTGCGGCAGGCCCTGTCGATGCTTTCCATGGATGCATAACCGTTTTCTACCAGATAGATGGCTTCGCGTGCCCATGCCGCCATCATCCGCGCCCGCGTACTGAAACCGCCGTGTACCGTGTACGGGTCTTTGCCCCATACTTCTCGGCCCATGGTGGCTAGCCGATCAATAGATGCGGGGTCCGATTGGGCATTCGCGATAATTTCCAGAAACAACGTAAGATCAGCCGGATAACTCCAATTCAACCCGAGAATGCGATGGGGCTGTGCCATGCCCATTTGCAATTCATCCAACAGAATGCTGTCGGTATTGATCGCGATAACCGCGTCGTCATCCAGCCGGCATGCCAGCTGCTGAATAACGTTTCGTTTGCTGGCCATCCGCTCTGCAGTAATGGCTATGGCGACATCGCAGAGGATGGTGTCTGGCCAATCAGCCTGCAAGGTCAATAAATGGATATTTGAGCCCCTTATCCCTTCAATGGTTGAAAGTGCCTGGTTCGTATTGGCCGTAAGTAATACGGTCTCTTGTCCGGCACCCAGCGTATTGGCGGCCACACGATACGTCGGTTCACTATCACCTACGATAAATATACGTTCTTTTGGTTTGTTCATCTTTTACGTTAAACATCGCCTTTATGAAAGCGTTTGCAACACTTCACCGGCTACGGAAATAGTTTCTTCAATGTCTTCTTCGGTATGTACGGCACTGATATACCATAGCCCCCTGCCGATGACACGGACACCCCGGTCATGCAACCCGGCAATAAACCGACTTAGTTTGGCTTTATCGCTATGGATAGTATCCCGGTAATCGCGCATGGCATCGAGCGAGGTAAATGCTGTATTGAACATAGGACCCATGCCCTGCACCAACAACGGCTGTCCCGTTTCGTTAGCCGCCGCTCGCAAACCGTCCATGAGCCGTTGGCCCAACCGGAACATCCGCTGATACGTGTGCTGATCGTTTTCTAACACGGTTATGGTGGCCAAGGCGGCGGCAACCGTGGCGTTGCCGCTATTCATCGTACCCGCGTGGATAACACGCGCCGACTCGATTTCTTCCATCCACGCCCGCTTACCTACAACGGCGCTGATAGGGTAACCGCTGGCAATCGCTTTGGCAAAGATGGACAAGTCTGGCGTTACGCCAAAATAGGTCTGCGCCCCCCCCAGTCCCAACCGGAAGCCGGTAATTACTTCATCAAAGATGAGCGCCAAACCATATTCATCGCAGCTATCGCGTAGTCCTTGAAGGAAGCCCTCGGCGGGTGGGATGCAACCGTTGTTACACATCACGGGTTCAGTAATGATAGCGGCCAGATTGGCATGGTGCGCGGCCACGGTCTTTTGTACCAGCTCCAGATCATTCCATGGCAATACTATAAATTCGTCGCGGCTGTGCGTAGCCAACCCGCTCGACCAAGGATATACCGACGGTTCATCTCTGCTACCCAGTGCTTCTGCCGAAGGCGTACTGATACCCCAAGCCACATTATCGAGCCATCCGTGGTAATGCCCTTCAAACCTGAGAAATTTTTGTTTGCCCGTTTTGGCCCGGGCTACGCGCAAAGCGGTCTGCACCGCTTCGGAGCCGTCAAGGCAAAAACGCATCAATTCAGCAGATGGAATAAGTTCATGGAGCTTTTCGGCAAGTTCGATTTCCTTCAGATGCTGGCCGGCGTATAACTGTCCCGTTGCTGAATACTCGGCAACGGCTCCTATCACCTCCGGATGAGAATGCCCTACAATCAATGGTCCCTGGCTCAACGTGAAGTCGAGGTATTCATTGCCATCTGCATCATAAATGCGGCTACCGCTGCCGTGTGTATAAAATATAGCATGGGGATGGTTATACTTCCGGAATTCGGAAGAAACACCGCCGGCTAGTACTTTCCCCGCCCGCTTCAATAGCTGAGCTGATTCCTGATATCGACTTTCGATCATTTTGCTTGAGATACGTTTACTTCTTCCACTGCTGCCGTGTCCTTTGTGTTATACCGGGAGGCTAGTTCATAGATAGCTTTATTGAACTGGGCAAATGCGGCTTCCCATCGCTTTGCGGATGCATCGGTATATGGATACAAACCGCGAAGGTTGTGAATGCCTTTTGCTCCCTGTGCTACCATCTGCCGCATCATTTCGGGCACGTCTTCTCGGTTGCTTAGCCGGGGAAATAGCCGTTTCAAAACGGAGAGGCGATCCGTACCGCCTTCAACAGCTATCCGTTCAAAAATGCCCATCATCGTTACCCAGGCGCCAGCATCGTACCGGAACGCCTTATCAGCATCGGCAAGCGTGGTGTGGCCATGCTCGACAAGCGTAAGCGCCTCGCGGTAAATGGCATACATCAATCGGTTGGTGATAAACCCGCGGATGTCTTTCAAAATCAATGTAGGTTCCTTCCCCCACGCTTCGCCCAGGGAAACCATAAATCGACCGACGGACGGATCGGTCTCTTTACCGCAGGTAACTTCCAGAAAACGCGTAATGTACGCCGGTTCGGCCCAATGGACACCTAAAAAACGCTCAGGATGCGGTACCAGTGCCTGCAATTCGCTGATGGGAATTGCCGAGGTATTGGAAGCGATAATGGTATCGGGTGCGACCGCCTCCGCAATTTGCTCATATACAGCCCCCTTAATCTGCTTATCTTCGATAACACACTCCATCACCAACCGGCAATCGGCCAACTGCCGGTAATCCTCGGCCAAATGAAGGCGTTCGATGCAGGATGCAATACCCTGGGTCAACATGCCCGTCGCATCGGCATGCCGGAACAAATTAGCGATGTGACGCGATGCCTCTTCCTTTTCGCCCGCTATTGGCGCCAATGCAACCACCCGATGTCCTGAAGCCAGCAAAGCAACGACGATGCTGCTTCCCATCAATCCCAATCCAACCACACCCACCGGCATGGATTTCATCGCCTGTGTATCCATAAACGGCTAGCGGAGTTTAACAATGCAATCAATTTCTACGCGAATACCTTCGGCCAACACCGACTGAACGGTAGTACGCGCTGGCCGAATGCCGCTGAAATAGGTACCGTAAACCGCGTTGAAACGCTCGAATTCGGCAATATCGGCCAGATGGACAGTACTCTTCACCACGTCGCCTAGCGTGGCGCCGGCCGCTTCTACGATAGCTTTGATATTATCCAACGTCCGTGTGGTTTCTTCTTCAATGGTGCCTAATACGAACCGGGAGGTTGTGAAATCTACAGCGGCCTGACCACTGATGAACAGAAATCCGCCGGCGATGACCCCGTCCGAATAAGCCCCGGTAATGAAGTTGGCGTCGCGATGCGGGTGTACGATTTTTTGCATGCTCATATACGGTATTTTCTTTTATGGTAATAGCTGAACTAATCAATAAACAAAGGTAGGTTGATGGCCGCAGGGTGTCTATTACATTTATTTGGATTTGTAGTACTATTTTTTAAAATGGATTTGTGACCATGCAAAACCTTAACGCCCCGATAACATCTGCGTAACCTTCATTTCCCATCTTTGCATGCAATGATGGCTTATGTATTGGAATAACCGTTACCTCAACTGATGAATAAACGGAGCGTCGACTTGGTAGTGATTTCTGATGTGCACCTGGGCACCTACGGTTGCCACGCCAAAGAACTCCTGCAATACCTCAAAAGCATCAAACCGAAACACATCCTGCTCAACGGCGACATCATCGACATATGGCAATTCAGCAAACGCTATTGGCCCGAATCGCATATGAAAGTAGTGCGGAAAATACTCAAATTCGTGGCTGAAGGCGTACCGGTAACCTACCTCACCGGCAACCACGATGAAATGCTCCGTAAGTTTGCCGATTTTAAACTTGGATCGCTAACACTGACCAACAAGCTCTCGCTACGCATCGGTAAAAAGCGCGCATGGGTGTTCCATGGTGATGTATTTGATGTATCCATGCAACATGCGAAATGGCTGGCCCGGTTGGGTGCCATCGGATACGATGGCCTTATCCTATTGAACAGCATGGTCAATTGGGCGCTTGTAAAATTGGGACGGGAGAAGATGAGCCTTTCTAAACGCATTAAAAACAGCATCAAGAATGCCGTGAAGTTTATCAACGACTTTGAGGCTACGGCCGCTTCGCTGGCTATCGAAAAAGGTTATCAATATGTTATCTGCGGCCATATCCATCAACCCGAAATCCGGGTGATTGAAACCGAAAAGGGCCGAGTTACCTACCTCAACTCGGGCGATTGGGTAGAAAACCTCACGGCATTGGAATACCACCGGGGGAAATGGCGGATATACCGTTACCAACCCACCGACTACGCGGTTACGCTTCCGGAACCGGACGCCACCGAAAACGACGACTTAGGCAATAAACTTAATATGGAGCTGTTACTCCATATGCTCAAATCGGAACCAGTGGTTTGAAAGGGTTAATCTGAAATGGTTAATAGTCAGTCTGCAATGGTTAGCTGGTGAATTCGGAATTAAGAATTGACAATTAACCACTGACAATTAAAAATAACCATTATAATTGTAACGCCATTGAGCGTACACAAAATGATTGATCAGTTTCGTAAATACACCCCGCTAAATATCCTATTTCTATCTATGGTGGGGCTCGTACTCTGCTTGGGTGTGTTTTTGCATCTGCCCGAGAACCTGATGCCGGTATTTTTCGAACCGGCCATCAGCAATTTCACGGGTAAGCTATCCCCCGAAAACATCACGCCCCAAGCAAACGTGCTGATCACGCTGGTACTTACCATCCTCCAGGCATTGTTGATCAATACCGTGGTCAATCGGTTTAACCTCGTGGGCCGGTCGAGTTTTCTCCCGGCACTGATGTATGTGACGCTGGCAAGCCTCATGTTGCCTTTCCTTGTGCTATCGCCGATATTGATTTGCAACTTTTTGACCATCTGGATGCTTGACAAATTGCTCAGTATTTACCGCCGCACCGAGATCAAACCGTTGATGTTCGATCTCGGCATGATCGTAGCCCTAGGCAGCCTGGTCTATTTTCCTTTTATCGTGATGTTACTGCTGCTGTGGTGCAGCCTGATGATTTTCCGTCCGTTCAGCTGGCGCGAGTGGGTAGCCATACCCATTGGCTTCGCCACGGTCTATTTTTTGCTTGGTGTTGTCTATCTATGGTTCGACCGGATGGATGCATTTTATGAAATATGGCTACCCCTCACGTATCCGTTCCCCACATCCATCCATATCGATATCTACGATTACCTGGTGTTGCTGCCGTTGATAGCCATTCTCGTACTTTTCGTCATTACCCTGCGCAAGAACCTGTTCAAGAGCGTGGTACACATCCGCAAATCATTCCAATTGTTGTTTTGCATGTTCGCACTGGCACTCATCTCGTTTTACCTCAATGCCGATTGGTCCATTAACCATTTTTTGCTGGCAGCGCCACCCATCGCCATCTACTTGACATACTACTTTAGTTATGCCGCGAAGCGCTGGTTTTACGAAAGTATATTTGCATTACTGCTGCTCACCATCCTTTATTTTCAATTTTTCTAATTGATTTATAGGCAGGGTTTTAACCTTTTTTAACAAAAAGGATGGCCGGTAACAATTAAAATTTAAATAGCTTTGCATACATTTTTTGATCATTAAATTTACTGATTGTCAAGTAACAGGTATTTATCGACATCATCGTCCCGTTTTTAAATTAACACATGCAGCACCGCATATCGAAGCTCTTTTATACCATCACGCACATTACCCCTGGCGTTTACGCACTCACTATACTCCTGCTCTTTGCAACCACGGCACAGGCGCAACGCGCCACCACCAGTTCACCGTATTCACGTTATGGGCTGGGTGAAATGCGGGGCGATGCGCTGCCGCAGGCACGTGCCATGGGAGGTATCAGCACCGGTATACGCTACTTGAACGGATATGGCAACATCAACGTCGGTAACCCTGCTTCTTATTCGGCATTGGGCCTCACCACCATTGACGTTGGCTTATTCGGCAATATTACCGAATTGAGCCAAAACAACCTCAGCGAAAACTCGTACAATTTCTCATTGAGCCACATCAACTTCGGCATCCCCTTGGGCCGCCCTGGGGGGATCAGTTTCGGGATCATGCCGTTTTCCGACGTTGGGTTCAGTTATGCCATACCCGGCGCCATAGACACCACCGATATACGTACCGTGTATGCCGGAGCCGGCGGCACTACCAAAGCGTACCTTGGCTATGGTGTGCAGATAACCAAGAATTTCAGCGTAGGCGTAAATGCCTCGTATATTTTCGGTACGCTGGAACGGATAAATTCCGTGGAGTTTCCCGATGATATCGGCGCATTGAATGTACGGACCGACAGCAGCCAATATGTAAAGGGATTCAGCTTTGATTATGGCCTGCAGTATTTCCAGCCATTGGGCAACAATGTTAATTTAACCATCGGATACACGGGTACTGCGGGCTCCCCGCTCAACACCAGTACGTCGCGCGTGATTACCCGGACGCCGACGAGCGTGGAAGATGACCAAGAGAACCTGCCGGTAGATACGATTTCGGCTGAGGAAGGTTTAAAGCAAAAGATTACCATGCCGATGAAGCATAGCGTGGGATTCAGCATTGCCAAAGGGAGCAACTGGTTGATCGGGGGCGATTTCAACTACGCCAAGTGGAGCGACTACCGGGTAGGGAATACCAACCCGCAGTTGACCGACAGCTATGGCTTCGCTATTGGTGGCCAAATAACGCCGGATGTAACGTCGGTGAATTATCTGGGCGTGGTAGATTATCGATTGGGTTTTAAGTACAACAAGTCGCATATCAATATAGACCATCAGGATATTAACCGCATGGCTTTGACCGTTGGTTTCGGATTTCCCCTCCCCTCCCTGTTCGGCACCTCATTCTATAAAATCAACTTTGCCACCGAATTTGGCCAGATGGGCACATTGTCGAATAATTTGGTGCGCGAGCGGTATATCAACTTCAATTTGGGATTTACGCTAAACGACAGGTGGTTTAGACGCAGGTACTATGATTAGCGAACATCATTTAAGGTGATGGGCAAGCTTGGCAAAAATACATGGTTTGCGGGTGTATGCGCCGTATGGGGAGCGGTAATGCTGACCGCCTGCGAGACCGACCTGAAGGAGGTAGACCGGATTGCGGCCATACAAGCAGAAGAGCCCGTGGACATTTCGGTGGGTGTAACGGTAGTATATAGCGATTCGGCGCTGGTGAAAGCTCGGATGACGGCACCGGAGATGCGCCACTATAACGTGGAGGAGCCCTATTATGAGTTCCAAAAGGGTGTAACCATTATATTCTATGATGAAAACCGCGTGGAAACACAGCGTATCACTTCGGATTATGCCATACAGAAAGAGGCGGAAGAGTTGATTGAATTTAGGGGAAACGTGGTCATTACACGTGCCGATGGGTCTGTTATCAAGACAGAGGAACTCATCCACGACCAAGAGGAGAACACCTTTTATAATCACGTACCCATTACTGCTTTCTTTAAGGGTGGCGACAATTTGCGGGGCGATTACTTCACGTCAAACGGGGATTTCACCGACGTCTATATCGACAATTCAACAGCACTGCATTATTTGCAACAGGGCCAAGCCCCTACTTTCCGGTAGTATCCCGCAATTTATTTAACTTTTTGTGCTTTTTTTGATAAAAGTCGTATCTTGCGCCTCGTTTTAAAAATGTGGATACAACCACCTGAAAACAAGAATTTGACACAATAAATAACGGCTTAAAAAAACAGTTTTACACAGGCTATGGGATTGATGAATTATTTACGCAACCGCGCAGGGACGGTAATTGTCGTCTTTATTGGTTTTGCGATAGTTGCGTTTTTATTAGGGGATATTATCAACTACGGTACGCCGTTTTGGGCACGCCACCAGAATCAGGTGGGTAGCATCAACGGCGAGGCGATCGATATCAACGCTTTTAATGCACAGGTAGACCAAACCTCGGAAATGTTCAGGCAACAGATGGGCGGGGGTAACCTAAACCCGCAGATGAAATCATTTGCCGTACAGCAGGTGTGGAGCCAATACCTCAACCGGGAGCTGCTGAAAGGCGAAGTGGAGCACATTGGTCTAACCGTTGGAAAAACGGAGTTGAATGACCTCGTACAAGGCGAAAACCCTTCCATGCAGATACAACAGGCTTTCCGCAATCCGCAAACGGGCCAGTTTGACCGCGACCAACTCAACACCTTCATTTCGCAGGTAAACATGTTGCCCCAAGGCCATGAAGCCCACGGCCAATGGGAAGTACTCTTGCAGAATGTGATCGACGAACGGCTGAGCGCCAAATACACCAACCTCGTTAGCAATAGTATCTATGTCACTTCATTGGAGGCAAATGAAGCCTATAGCCAACGGAATAAGTTAGCCAATTTCGAATACGTACTGCTCGATTACCAATCGGTACCCGACAGCTCGGTGACCCTCACAGATCAGGATTACCAAGAATACTACAACGAGAATAAAGGGGTGTTTACTAACCCCGAGGAAACGCGCAGTTTGGAATATGTGGTATTTGATGCCAGTCCCACTGAACAAGATACCGCGCGTGTACAGACCGCCATTGAGGAACTAAAAACCCAGCTGGCCGAGACAAAAACAGACTCGCTGTTTGCTGCCGTCAATTCCGACACGAAATACCCCTACATCTTCCGGAAAGAGGGCGACCTAGGCCCTGCCTTGGATACGTTGCTTTTTGATGCGCCCGTAGGCACTACGGTAGGCCCCATACTTAGTAACGGCCGGTTTGAAATTGCAAAAGTGGCCGCTTCTTTGGTAGGCCCGGATTCGGTGAAAGCCAGCCATATCCTGCTCAATCCAGCCACTGAAGGTGGTACGGACAAGGCAAAAGCCAAGGCAGACTCCATCAAGGCATTGGTTGAAAAGGGGGAAAGCTTCGCGGCGCTGGCCATCCAGTTCAGTGCGGATGAAGGCAGCAAAATAAACGGTGGCGAACTGGGCACATTCGGACGTGGCAGGATGCTTCCCACATTTGAAGACGCCGTTTTTGGGGCCAAGGAAGGTGAGGTGATCATTACAACGACCCAATATGGCATCCACATCATCAAGGTGGAAGACCAGATCGGTTCGTCGCGGTTTGTCAAAGCAGCCATTATCGATAAACAGATAAACAGCGGCCGCGAGACATTGGAAGCAGCCTATCGACAAGCGACCCAGTTTTTTGGCGCAGTGGGCGGTTCCGATTTTGAAGAAACCGCTACCCAACAGGGGCTGTCTGTGCTCAAAGCCGACGATGTAACGGCCATGGAGACGAACCTGATGGGCACTGAAGTACCGCGTGAACTTGTTCGATGGGCTTTTGAAGCCGATAAAGGTGACGTTACCGACAAAATACACGAATCTGAAAACCACTATATCGTTGCAAAGCTTACCGGCATTCGTGAGAAAGGCCAGTTGCCGCTCGAGGCGGTTAAAAGTGATATCGAGGACGTGGTGCGCAAGCGGGTGAAAGCAAAACAGCTGATCGCAAAGGCCGAAGAGGCCGCTGCGGGAGCGACCGCCCTGGCGCAGATTGGCCAGAAATTAGGCAAAACACCTGCCTTGGCAGAAAATATTGTATTTGCCAATCCGGTAATACCGGGCGTGGCCCAAGAAAACACGGTGGTGGGTACGGTCTTCGGATTGCAACCCAAGCAACCCTCTAAACCCATAAGAGGGTCGCAAGGCGTATACGTGGTTGAAGTGACCGGTTTTGTGAACCCGGAGGCACCAACCGACCTGACAGCCCAAAAGCAACAGCTTTCGCAGTCGCTGTCGCAGCGCATCTGGTCGTTGGCATTCCAGGCATTGCAAGACAAAGCGGATGTGGTAGACAACCGGGCACGGTTCTTTTAGCCGCAGGCACTAAACTTTATTTCGTACCTTTGTATCCGGATAGCGGTTGCCGTTATCCGGATTTTTTGTGATTATGGACATACAAGAAACCATCGTTAATAAAGTAGCACAGAGCGGGCTGATGACCATAGACCTGGCTGATTTCGCCCCAAAGGGTGAACGAGTGGTATACGACATCAAGGACAACCTGTTCCAGGGCCTCATTTTGCGCGAGAAGGATTTCAGGGAATTTGTGAAGGCACATGATTGGGAACAATACCAAGGCAAATATGTGGCAATTACCTGCACGGCAGATGCCATTGTGCCCACCTGGGCATACATGTTGCTCGCCAATCGGCTGGAACCGCATGCAGCAGCAGTCGTTTTCGGTGACCTCGCCACCCTGGAAACCATCCTTTATGAACGTGCGTTGGAAAAACTGGATGTCGAACAGTATCGCGACCAGCGGGTGGTGGTGAAGGGATGTGGCGATATTGAAATACCCGAATCGGCTTTTGTGAAATTCACTGCCATGGCTAGCAAAGTAGCCAAAAGCATCATGTATGGCGAACCCTGCTCAACCGTACCCGTTTTTAAACGCAAAGCCCCTCTAACCAATGGGTAAAAGCGGCATTTTATTTGTATACCCTAAGCTATGAAGAAGATGCTTACCCTCATATGGGCAGTGCTGGGAGCAACTTTTCTGGCAAACGGACAACAGCTCCCCTACTTGAAGGAACCCGCTTTCCAGGCTGGAGAGGAGCTCAGCTACCGACTGCGCTATGGCATGATATCCGCCGCAACGGGGACACTCAAAGTGGAGGATTCGAAAATCAAATTCAGCAGTCCGCACAGCTACCACCTCTCGGCTCGTGGACAGACCTCCAGTGCGTTTAGTATCTTCTTTACCGTAGACAATCGGTATAACTCCTATATCGATTCACGCACCTTCCTCCCACATTACTATACCGAGAATATCAGGGAGGGTAGTTACCGTCGCACGGACATCGTGAGTTTCAACCATCGTACCCAAACGGTTAAGGGGAATAAAGGTACGTTTAAGAGCCCTTCGTCACAGACATTCGACCTCTTATCGGCTTACTATTTCGCACGTAACCTCGATCTGTCCAACGTAAAGAAGGGGCAGTCGTTCAAACTCACCTATTTCCTAAATGATGAAATAGCCACCTTGGGCATCGAATATATCGGGGTGGAAACCATTAAAACATCGCTGGGCACCTTGGAATGCCTGAAGTTCAGCCCTGAAATTAAGCCAGGCCGCATTTTCCGTAAAGATAGCCGCCTGTACCTGTGGGTAACCAACGATGGCAACCGCATACCGGTGAAGGCCCAAGTAGATATCCTTGTGGGGTCGGTAACGCTGGAGCTGACCGATGCGAAAGGCTTGAAATATCCGTTGGGCGAGCCGGCAAAGTAACTTAACACACAACCGACCATGATGATCGAAGTTGGCTCCGTACTGGTGAGCGAAGAATTGATAAAAGAAGAGTTTGTATGTAACCTTGGCAAGTGTAGGGGAGCTTGCTGTGTAGAAGGCGATGCCGGTGCTCCGTTACAACAGGAGGAACTCGATGTGCTGGCCGCGGTATATCCGAAGGTGCAACCCTATATGACCGAAAAGGGTATCGCCACGGTAGAAGAACATGGTACACATGTGATTGACGCGGACGGGGATCTCACCACCCCCTGCGTAGACGGCCATAAAGAATGTGCGTATGTGACCTGGGAAAACGGCATTACCAAATGCGCCATCGAAAAGGCCTATGAAAACGGCGAAATTGACTGGAAGAAACCCCTCTCCTGCCATCTCTATCCTATCCGCACCACAAACTACCCCGAATTTGACGTGTTGCACTATGACCGCTGGCATATCTGCCATGCCGCCTGTGCCCTGGGCCGCGAACTGCAGGTGCCGGTGTATGCCTTTTTAAAGGAACCGCTGATCCGCAAATATGGCCAACAATGGTATGAAGAATTGGAAGAATCCGTCGCGCTGCTCGGTCGAACCTGACCTTTCACCTTGCGCTTAGCACGAATAATAATCGAACCCGGATTTATAGTTATTATGGATTTCTTAGTATCTTGCGCCGTTTTGAAACAGACAAGTTAAATTCATGGCTGCCGACCGTTTTACATGCTCAAACTAAGCGAAATACAAAGGCCCATTGAAGGGGAACTAACAATTTTTGAAGATAAGTTCAAGGAATCGATGCGGAGCTCGGTTCCCCTACTCGACCGTATTACCCATTACATCGTAAAACGAAAGGGCAAACAAATGCGGCCGATGTTTGTCTTTTTTTCGGCGGGATCGTGTGGCGAAATCAACGACGCCACACATCGCGGCGCCGCATTGGTTGAGCTTTTGCATACCGCCACGTTAGTACATGATGACGTGGTAGACAACGCAAATGTGCGGCGGGGCTTCTTCTCGGTAAACGCCCTTTGGAAAAATAAGGTTGCCGTGTTGGTAGGTGATTTCCTGCTAGCCAAGGGTCTTTCGCTCTCTATCCGAAACGCCGATTTCCGCCTGCTTGAAATCGTGACCCATGCCGTGGAGCAGATGAGTGAAGGAGAGTTGTTGCAAATCGAAAAAGCTCGGCGCATGGATATTGAAGAGCATGTCTATTTCGAAGTCATCCGACAGAAGACGGCATCGCTTATTGCCTCGTGCTGCGCGTGCGGTGCGGCCTCTGCCGGTGCCGATGACGCAACCGTCGGACAAATGCATCGGTTTGGTGAAAAAGTAGGCATCGCCTTCCAAATCAAGGATGATTTGTTTGACTTCGGCATCGATGATGTCGGCAAGCCACTGGGCAACGATATTAAGGAAAAGAAGCTCACTTTGCCCCTCATCCATGCGCTGAAGCAGGTCGGCAAAGCCGAGAAACGACGGATCATCAACTTGGTAAAAAACCACAACGAAGATTCGCAGAAAGTAGCCGAGGTAATCGCCTTCGTAAAGGCAAATGGCGGCATGGAGTATGCCACCGCGCAGATGATGGCTTACCAACAGGAGGCTTTTGATATCCTGGCCGACCTGCCCGATAATGCCTACCGGCACGGCTTGGAACAACTTGTAAGGTATACAACTGAAAGAAATAAATAATATGAGCAACGAACTTCTGTTTTTTGGCGGCTTTTTACTTTTCATCGTCCTCATGCTGGCCATTGACCTGGGTGTATTCAGCAAAAGCAATTCGGCGGTAAGCTTTAAGCAAGCGGCCATTATGAGCGCGGTATGGGTATGCTTTGCCTTAGGCTTTTATGTGGTTTTGAGGATATGGGGGCACGAACTGCATAACATCGAAGACTTTGCTCGACTGGAGGAGGTAACCAAAAGGCACCTGCATAACATCCGCCTGATACCGGACGACTTTATGGCCAGCCTGGAACTATACCGCCGTAATCTCGCGCTCGAATACATTACGGGCTATGTTGTTGAATACGCGCTCTCTGTAGACAATATATTTGTGATGGTATTGGTTTTCAGTTCATTTGGCGTACCCACGCAGTACTATCATAAAGTATTGGTTTGGGGTATCATCGGCGCGATCGTCCTGCGCTTCCTTTTTATCTTTCTTGGAGCAGCATTGATTAGCCAATTCGGGTGGATACTTTACATATTCGGCCTTTTCCTGGTATACACCGGCATCATGATGTTCATCCATCGTAACGAAGAGGAAGAAATCGATCCGCAAAACCACGCGGTCGTTAAATTTGCCTCGAAATACTTTTCGGTGTACCCCACGTTCGTAAACGGGAAGTTCTTCCATATGGAGAACGCCAAAAAGTATGTTACGCCCTTGTTTTTGGTCTTGCTGGTCATTGAGTTCACCGACCTCATCTTCGCGGTCGATTCCATTCCCGCCATATTTGCGGTAACCAAAGATCCTTACATCGTATTTTTCTCCAATATCTTCGCGATCCTGGGCCTTCGGTCCATGTTTTTCCTATTGGTCAATATCATCCACAAATTCCATTACCTCAAAACCGGCCTTTCGTTCCTGTTGGTCTTTATCGGGGCCAAAATGCTGTTGCACGACTGGTTGGCCAGTATTGGTTTTACAACCTCGCATTCATTGATCATCATCGTGTCGATATTATTCATCAGCGTGGTGGCGTCGCTCATTTTCCCTAAGAAAGAAGTGCCCCATCAGTAGCTTTGAGACACGCCGGGGAGCAATATCCTAAAACAGCACGTCTCCAATAGCCGGTGTTTTCTCGAAAACACTTTTGGCATAGGGGCATAACGGCAAAATCTTGAGGCCGCTTTCGCGGGCGAACTCCACAGCGGCCATGACCAGCGCCTTGCCGACCCCTTGTCCCGAAAATTCGGGGTTTACTTCGGTATGGTCGATGATAAACTTATGTTCACCGGCCCAGGTATAGGTCATCAACCCCGCTCCCTGTCCGTTTACCACCGCCGTGAACCGGCCCTTTTTACCGTTGTCGTCTCGTTTTATTTCCATTTGCTTCCTTGTTTGCATGAAGATGTGTCACGTCATTCCGTATAGGCTGTGCCCGTGTTCTGGAACAGGAATGCCCATTTATCCGCCTGCTCGGCGATAACCATGGCCGTGGGTTTACCCGCACCATGGCCGGCTTTTGTTTCGATACGGATAAGCACGGGGTTCGGGCCTGTATGGTACTCCTGCAGGCGGGCCGCGAATTTAAACGAATGTGCGGGCACCACGCGATCGTCATGATCGGCAGTGGTAACCATCGTTGCCGGATAAGCGGTTCCCGCTTTCAGCGCGTGATAAGGCGAATAGGTGTGCAGATAATTGAACATTTCAGCATTATCCTCGGCTGTTCCATAATCGTAGGCCCAACCCGCTCCCGCTGTAAATTTATGGTAGCGCAGCATATCCAATACACCGACCGCCGGTAAAGCAACCTTGAACAGCCCGGGTCGCTGCGTCATGGCTGCCCCTACCAGTAAGCCACCGTTGGAACCGCCTGCGATACCTAATTTTTCGGATGAGGTATAGCCCTTGTCAATGAGGTATTCCGCGGCCGCAATGAAGTCGTCAAAGACATTCTGTTTCTGCAGCTTCGTGCCCGCCAGGTGCCACTTCTCGCCGTACTCCCCACCACCCCGCAGGTTGGCTACTGCATATACGCCTCCTTGCTCTAGCAGGATGATGTTGGACGTACTGAATGAAGGCTTGAGGCTGATATTAAAGCCCCCATAGCCATATAGAAGGGTTGGATTGCTACCATCTAACTTGATTCCCTTTTTATGGGTAATAATCATTGGCACTTTCGTGCCATCTTTCGAAGTGTAAAACACCTGCTTAGACTCATATTGTGTCGGATCGAAATCAACGCCCGATGCTTTATATAATTCGGATTTACCGGAGGCGATATCGTATTTGAAAATGGTAGAAGGGTATACATAGGAAGTAAACGAGTAATACAATTCCTTATCTTCCGCTTTCGCGCTAAAACCTCCTGCCGACCCCACATCGGGCAACTCAACCGTACGCTCCAGTTTACCGTTGCGGTCATACTGTAACACCATAGAAGTCGCATCTTTGAGGTAATGGGCAAAAATCTTACCACCACCGGTACCGGCACTAAGCACGTTGCCGGTTTCCGGGATCAAGTCTACCCAGTTTTCCGGGGTAGGGTTTTCCGCACCAACCGTGACGATTTTCCCATTTGGCGCATCCAGGTTGGTATAGATAAACAGCTTATCGCCATCATTGTCAATGATGCTATGGTCTTTTTCAAAATTATCGACCACATTTACGATCGGACTCCCGGGCTTGGATAGGTCCTGGATATACAATTCGCCTCCGCTCGTTGTATTGGCAGCCGTGATTACTAGGAACCGCTCATCTTCCGTGAGATAACCACCGATGTACCTGCGCGGGGTACTCGAACCGCCGAAAATCAGGGCATCGTCGCTTTGCGGCGAATTGAGCTTATGGAAAAAAAGCTGGTGCTGGTCGGTTATTCCCGAAAGCGCGCTACCTTCTTCGGGTTTTTCATAGCTGCTGTAATAGAAACCTTCGTTACCACGCCAGGCCAAGCCGCTGAACTTTACGTCTACCAACGTATCGCCAACCATCGTTTTGTCTTCCGCTCGGATGACCACGACTTTACGCCAGTCGGATCCCCCTTCCGACAACTGGTAAGCAACCAGGCTACCATCGCGTGAAAATGCGATATCCGCCAAGGAAGTGGTACCGTCGTCCGAAAATTTATTCGGATCGAGGAAAACCTCCACGTTGCCGTCGTCGCCTTTCTGGCGATACAGCACGCTTTGATTCTGCAACCCGTCATTCTTATAGAAATAGGTGTAGTTGCCTTCGGTAAACGGTGCGGAAAATTTTTCGTAATTCCACAGTTTTTCCAGCCGCTTATAAATCGCGTCGCGAAAAGGGATTTGTTCTAAATAGGCCTGGGTCACCTTGTT
>NZ_JBMQOC010000014.1:0-29477 GCF_053550995.1 Parapedobacter sp. | reverse complement strand
GGGGGGCGCCTGTTTGGCCGGGCATTCCTGCCTGCCGTAATTGGCGGGGTGATCGCCTGGGCAGGTAGCCATTATGCGTCGGGCTGGCTGCCCCTACCCGGTGGATATGGCACGGTTATCGCCAACATCGTTATTTTTGGGTTGATTTATCTGACATATACGCTGCTGTTCGTGCTCAAGCCGGCGGCAATCCGCGAACTGAAAACACTTATTGGGAAAGGGACAAGAGATGCCTAAATTCTCCGTTTGCATACCGGCCTATAAAGGCCGCTTTTTATCGGAATGCATACAAAGCGTTTTAGGGCAGTCGTATGCCGACTTTGAAGTGATTGTACTCAATGACTGCTCCCCCGAACCGGTGGAGGAAATGGTACGGTCCTTTTCGGATACCCGTATCCGTTACTACGAGAATGAGCGCAATATAGGCGCCGTGCGGCTTACCGACAACTGGAACCGGTGCATAGCGCTGGCAGAAGGGGAGTTCGTGATGATCATGGGCGATGATGACCGCTTGGATCCCGGTTACCTCGAAGAGTTTACCGCCTTGATGATCCATTACCCGGGCTTGGATGTGTACCACTGCCGGAGCCTCATCATCGATGACGAGGGGAACGCATTGCAGCTCACCCCGGCCGGTCCGTCATTCGAACGGGTGTGCGACCACATCTGGCATCGCCTGAACCAGTGGCGATCGCAGTTCATTTCCGATTTCGTGTACCGTAGGGATGCCCTCCGTAGCATGGGTGGATGCTATGCCTTGCCCTTGGCCTGGGGGTCTGACGACATTACGGCCTATATTGCCTGTGCCCAACGGGGGATGGCCCACACCAACAGGCCCGTGTTCCACTACCGGAGCAATAGCTTGTCCATCACGTCAACGGGCAACGATTTAGAGAAGATGCATGCCAACCTGCGCTATGCGGCTTGGCTGCGCGACTTTTTAGCGATCCATACACCCCACGAAACAGAACAGGTCGTTTACCATACGCTGCTGCGGCAGCAGGATCGGCTCATGCTACAACGCAAACGATATACCATGGCGCTTTCCATGCGGACCCACCGGGTAAGCCGGTTCTGGATGTGGTACAGGCACCGTAAGCAATTCGGCCTCCGGCTATCGGACATCATCCTTGCGGCGGTAAAGGCCCGGGGGCTGGCTAAACGATTGTCGAACTGAGGCCTATGGATATTATTTTCAATCCGCCGGTCAATGAAGAAAACCAATACATCCGGATATTGGTTGCCGAACTGCGTGCCCGGGGGTATTGCATACACCCGCTCGACACCATTTTTTCCAGCAGCAAGCATTTCCGGTCCATCAGGTTGGTACACCTCAACTGGTTTGAAAATATCGATGGCACCAGCGTTTTCGCGGCGTTGCGCAGCTTTTTGCGCAAGCTGGTGGTGCTTACAGCCATCCGTTGGAGTGGAAAGCCACTGGTTTGGACGTTGCACAACCGGGTAACGCACGAAGCGGGTACGGCTTTTTTGAGCCGTGTCCTGGTGCGGCTGTTGGTCCGTTGGTCCGACCGCATCATCATCCATTCGGGCCAATCAGAGGCCGTACTGGCAGCGTATGGGGCAAAAGTAGCGGAACGGGTGGTTTATCTTCCCCACCCGCATTTCATCGGTGTATACGGCGATGCCGTTACCGCCACGGCACAGGGGCACGGCCCGTTGCAACTCTTGTTTATCGGTATGGTGAAACCTTACAAAAACCTGGAGTTGCTCATGGATGTGGTCGGCGCTTTTGGCCAGCGCGTACACCTTACCATTGCGGGCAAGGCAATGGATGAAGGTTATGCGCAGCAATTGATTGACCGGGCGGAAACCATGGGGAATGTAGCGTTATTGCCCTACTTCATACCGGACGGCGAACTACCCGGATTGCTCGGCCGTGCAGATGCCGTGGTATTGCCATACGACCTGAGAAGTAGCCTTAACTCCGGTACCGCTATCCTGGCGTTTTCTTATCGGAAAACCGTGATATGCCCGGAAATTGGCACGGTTTCGGATTTGGAGGACCACACGCTGGATACCTTTTGTTACCGATACGATACCGCCGGGGGGCACCGGAAGGCACTGGGAGAGCAGATTGAGCGGGCATTGGCCCGGAAAGCGGCCGATACGCAGGCGTTGGATGACATGGGCGGCCGCCTTTACCAGCATGTGGCGTCAGCCCACGATCCACATCGGGTTGGGGACGAACTGGACCGGCTGTACCGCGGGATCCTCGATAAGCATCGCCCCCGTTAAAATGGATCGGATGAAGATTTTGTATATCCATACACTCTATGCGCCCTATATAGCCGGGGGGGCGGAAATCTCCCTCAAGCTATTGGTTGAAGGCATGCAAGCCGCTGGCCATGAGGTAGCCGTATTGAGCTTGGTGCCCGGGGGTGGGTTGCGTGATGAGTGGGTAGACGGCGTAAAGGTATACCGGGCAGGCCTGAAGAATACCTACTGGCCATTTGCCAAGGAGCGCCGCGGCAAATTCAGTAGGCTACGGTGGCACGTTCGCGATCGGTACAACCGCGCGATGGCCACTTATGTGCGCGAGGTGTTGGCAACCGAACGGCCTGCGATCGTGTCGTGCCACAACCTCGTGGGTTGGTCCATCGCGGTATGGGATGAGGTGCGTCGTGCGGGTATACCCATTGTGCAGGTATTGCACGATATGTATCTGCTCAGTCCGAATAGCACCCTTTTCAAGCAGGGGCATACCCATGCCCACCAAGATACGATAAGCAGGCTGTTGCGTCGAAGGCACCGACGGGCGTCGGCTCTATTGACGGCCGTAGTGGGTATCAGCCGCAGTATCCTGGACCGGTTTCTCGAATACGGTTATTTTAAAAACGTGCCCCGCTACGTGGTGCATAATGCGCGCGACATCCCCGCGGTGGGTACGCCACGGCAGCGCGGCAACGGCGACCCGCTGACGGTGGGTTATATCGGTACGCTGGCCTCGCTGAAAGGGGTGGAGTGGCTCATCGCCCAATTTAAACGAGCCGGTATTGATGGCCGGCTACGGATTGCCGGAAAAGGCAAGACCGAAGATGTGCAGCGTTTCAATGAACTTGCCGGGGATGATGGCCGTATCGATTTCGTCGGTTATGTAACTCCGGCAGATTTTTATCCGACCGTCGATGTGCTGGTGGTCCCTTCGCTGTGGGAAGAACCCCTGGGCATGGTGGCGGTAGAAGGGCTGGCAAACCATTTGCCGGTGGTGGCGAGCGACCGCGGTGGACTGCGGGAAACGGTTGTCCACGGAGTTAACGGTATCCGTTGCAATCCCGACCGGCCCGACTCCCTCAGCGAAGCATTGGTGATGCTGTGGAGAGAGGTGGCGGTATATAACCGGATGGCGGCGGCGGCGCGGCACTCCGTAGCCGAGTACCTCAGCGTGGAGCGTATGGTAAATGAATATGAACAGGTGCTACACAAGGCAGTGGCAGATGATGCAGGTATTTAGAAACATAACGGCCCATCGATCCACTTGGTGCGAGGTATGGTTTTGCCTGGCGCTGCTGGCCGTTTTCCTGCCCATCAAAATCTATCCATTGGTATTTTTGGTAGCGGCTGTTTTTTTTGCGTGCGACACGAAGGTGTGGTTACGGCATCATTGGGTTGTTTCCCTGGCCGTGTTTACCGGATACGCCACCGTCGTATTCCTGATGGGTTTACCCAGTGAGCAGCGGGCGTTGACCAACTTCCTGAAGCTATTGGTCAACTTCACATTTCTATACGCCACTTCGGCGTGGCTGGCGCAGCGGCACAACGGCCGCCTGTTGGACCGCGTAGACATCACCCTGCAGGTCGTGCTGGCATTGAGCTTATTGCAGTTGTTGGTTTACCACCAGGCCACCGGTTTCCGGTGGTTGGCCGGCGCTGCCAGCTCTGCCCAGGGCAGCGCCCTGTATCAATCAGGAACCTATTTCTGGGGGCTGGACGACAAGAATATGTTTGGTGCCCGTATTGCCTTGCTGGGGTTTATATTTGTATTGCTACCCGTGGTCAGGCGGCAATCCCTTGTTTGGTGGCGTATCGTGGCCGTCTTCGCGCTGGCTTGGCTATCGCTTTCGCGCACACCGGTAGTGGCCCTTCTCCTGGGCACGGGTTGCCTCGTATGGCTGGTGGCCACAACCCGATGGCGCGTGGCCATCGGTGTATTGGTCGCTTTGGCGCTCCCGCTGGTTGCCCGATACGTCATCCGCGTGGAAAATATCACTGCGTCAAACGATGGGATGGGGGTGCGGTTAACCTATTGGAAAGCCTTTTTTGAACACTTTTCCAACATTTCCCCTTGGGGGAACGGGTTCATGAGCGGGGGCGATTTCCTGAGCCGATATGCCGCGTTTTACCACGGCGAACCCCATATCCATAACACCTTTATGAGCTGTTACCTCGATTTCGGTATCGTTGGGATTGTTTCTTACGTGCTGTTCCTCTGCTATTATTTCCTGTTTGGTGCGCAGAAATGGGGTGGCAGATGGTTCTGGTGGCTGGCATCCATACCTTTGGTGGCTATCATGATGATTCTCTACTCGGGATATGATAATGATATCGTGCTTTACCTGGCGTTGGTTTCCCTGCTTGGAAGTGCGGGGCCGGTACCGATGAAACCATGGAAGGGGAGGGCGGCCTGATGCGCGTATTGATAGATAACCGCTGGGATGCCGATACGGGAATCGGCAAGCTGTACCGCGAGGTGATGGCACGGATGCCAGCCCATATTTCACCTGCGTTTGTGCAGAGCCGTATGGGATTGGGCAACTTGTTAACGCCATGGATGCTTGCCCGCGAAATCGGACAGCAGCGGCGTGCCGATGTGTTTTATAGCCCCTCGTTTATGCCTCCCCTCCATAGCCCTATCCCGGTGGTATTTACCATCCACGACTTAATGCACCTGTTTTATTACACCCCTTGGCATCGCCTATATTACCGGCAGGTCATTGCCCGCCTGGCGGCGAAAGCCGATCGGGTCATCACGGTATCGCATTTCAGCAAAGGACAACTGGTCGATTTGCTAGGCATCGACGAACGGTCGATAACGGTGGTGTATAACGGCGTGGACGACCGTTATCGGATGAATAAAGATGCCTACGAGAATAATGAGCCGTATTTCCTGTATGTAGGCAACCGGCGGAAGAACAAGAATCTTCCCGCCATGCTGGAAGCTTTTGCCCGCGCAGCCATTCCGCGGGATTTTCAATTTTTCCTCACGGGGGCTGGCGATAGGGAGACATTGGCCCTCATTGAAAGGCTGGGTATCGGTAAGCGGGTCCGGTTTTTGGGGCATGTGCCCGAAGAGCGGCTCCCGGCGTTGTATCGTGGAGCACAGGCCACATTGTTCGTGTCGCTGATGGAAGGTTTTGGCCTGCCGGTTATCGAATCCATGGCTGCGGGTACGCCCGTGCTCACCTCCACGGCCGGTCCGTTGCCGGAAGTGGCAGGCGACGCGGCTTTGTGTGTAGACCCGCACGACGTGGCAGCCATCTCGGGCGGTATCGAAGTATTAGCCAACGATAGCGGCCGGCATCAGCAGCTCAGGCAGGCGGGATTAAGCCGGGCAGCGCAGTTTACGTGGGACAACACCGCCGCGCAGACATGGGCGGTGATAACAGAGGCTCCATCCCGCTGAGACGGGAGAAGGTATTGACAACTGAGTATAGGAAAGGGTGTATATGAAATGGATAGATAGATCGTATTTCGTTTGGGGGCTTGCGTTACTGACCATCGCATGCGCGGGCGAAACCCGTTCGCATACCGATGAGCCGGCAACGGAGAATGGCAAGCGCATCAATGTTATGGATTATGGCGCCGTAGGCGACGGCGATACCGACGATAGTGAAGCGATACAACGCGCCGTGGACAGCGCAGCGGTGGGCGATACCGTCTATCTGCCCAAAGGGACCTACCTGGTCAGCTCCATCCGGCTGGTGTCTAATGTACATGTGGTCGCCGATGGCCTATTGAAGCAATCGGCAGGGCTGTCGGCGCCGTTCGCCGTGGAACAGCAGCATTCACCGGCACCCCTCTTCCGGGCGCACCGCATATCAAACGTGTACCTGTCCATTCGTGCCGAAACGGTGAATGAGGCCATCTATGCCTCGCAATGCAGTAATATTACCGTTGCCGATAGCCACTTTAGGGGCGATTCGACCAACCGCCGATCGTTCCCGGCGGTGCTGTGGTACGATTGCTCGGCTTCGCGGGTGTTGGGCACCACCATCAGTCACTACGGCAGTGCAAGGCAATCTGCCACCACCTACCACCCGGGCACAGCGATCCGCGTGCTGTCGAGCAGTGGGATAACGATTGCTGACAACGACCTCCACCATAATGGCGAAAATGGTGTATTCATCCACGATAGTGAGAATGTCGAAATTGACGGCAACCGCATACACCACAACGGTATGAGCGGTATCCAAGTAGCGTTCAATGCCGCCGAACGGGTGGCTAATTACCGCATCACCAACAATCGCTTGGAACACAATGCGGCCGATGCCGTAGATATCAATAACCGGGCGCACGGCCGGGTGGTGGCTATCAATGCGCTCATTGCGGGCAATTACAGCTACCATAACGGCTTCGTGAATGATGAATCCACACCCGATGGTTCGGGGATAGGCACGCTGATCGGGATATCGGGTGTGACCTTGAGTGGCAACCGGGCATTTGGCAATAACCGGCCCGCCCTTTACATAGAAGGATGCGGAGACATCACGGCCAACCGGAACGTGACCGATGGGGCCTTCGAACTTGTTGGTCGGTGGGAGCACATACGGATGGAGGGCAACACGTTCCACACCTTGCGCCTGCTGGGCAATGCCAGCGGCGCACTGTTGGATATACGGCATGGCAAAATAGGCAGTGTAATGCTGCCGAACGGTATCGAAATCGATTCGCTGCGCATCATGGAAAACGAAATTTCCAGCGGACCGATCAATGTCAATATGGACGGATATTTCAAGTTCGAAGGCAACCGGCTGACAAGCGGCCACGAGCTGGGTGCATTGCTTTTGGTGAAGGTAGCGGGGGCTTCGCTGCTCGGCAACCACATTTTGAATGCGAAGAATGCTGCCATAACGGTGCGCGAAACGGCAATGCGGGTACGAATAGATAGTAATTTCGTGACCTCCGGCGGCACGTGGATACACGATTTCCGGCCACCCGACATCAAAATCAACAAAAACCAAGTCCGTGAAAACGTAGACATGGCGGAGCAGTGATGAAGGTGAACCTGTATATACCGACGTTGAATGGCGGCCAGCGGTTTGTGGAATTATTGGACATGCTAGCCCGGCAGACTTTCCCGTTGCAGCGATGTGTGGTAATCGATTCGGGTTCGACGGATGGGACCGTGGAAGCTGCCCGTTCCCATGGCTGCACGGTGATGGGGCTGGGCGGAGAAGGGTTCGACCACGGCGGCACCCGCCAGCAGGCCATCGATGCTTACCCCGATGCCGATATCTACTGTTTGCTGACACAGGATGCCGTTCCCGCCGACGCTTCGACGCTAGCCAACTTGGTGCGCGCATTCACGAACCCCGAAGTAGGTGTGGCCTACGGTAGGCAACGGCCACACAGCGGAGCTACACTGCTGGAGCGCCACGCCCGGCTGTTCAACTATCCGGGCCATAGCCAGCTCCGTGCGTTGGCCGATGCGTCCACCTATGGCATCAAAACCATCTCCTGCTCCAACTCGTTTGCCGCCTATCGCCGCGAAGCACTCCAGCAAGTGGGTGGTTTTCCGAAGGGTACCATCATGGGCGAGGATGTAATCGTGGCGGGGCGGCTGCTGTTGCGCGACTGGAAAATAGCCTATGTGGCAGAAGGCTGCGTTTACCACTCCCATCCCTATACCGCACGTGAGGAGTTTGAGCGATACTTCGATATCGGTGTGTTCCACAGCGACAACCCCTGGATATTCGACGCGTTTGGCCGGGCCGGCGGCGAAGGGTGGCGCTACACCAAGTCAGAAATCGCATACGTGGTCCGCCGGAATCCTTTTTTGCTCCCAGCCGTGGGCTGCTCCCTCTTGGCGAAATGGTGGGGGTACCGACTGGGTCTTTCCTATCGCAAACTACCCCTTAAACTCCGAAAAGCGTTCTCCATGTATAAAGGGTATTGGTCATAGTGTGGAATTTTTCTACAGGCATGCCGAAGTTCTCTCAACGTCTAAACTCCTCAGTTTGCCTCTATGGGGCGTTATCGTAGGTTTTTAGTATGTGGCACTTAATTGGTATTTGGTTGTGTGTTATATAAGTGAAGCAGATTTATGGGTAGAGAAAATCAAATACAGCAATTGACCTATAACGTGGATAATCCGATATACGAGCTAATCAGCTATCCCCCCGTATTCCGTATCGACCTTAATGCGGTAAAAAGGAAACTCTTGGTCTACCAAGAGACCATCGTTATCAAACGGATGGTCGATATCGTGTTTTCGTCATTGGTGTTAGCGTTCGGATGGCCTGTGTATCTGTTATTGGCGTTGATCACTAAGCTCACGTCGCGGGGTCCCGTGTTTTTCAAACAGGAGCGGATCGGCAAGGGGGAACGGCCCTTTTTTATCTACAAGTTCAGGAGTATGCAGGTGGACGCCGAAAAGGCGGGGCCGCAGCTGGCTTCGGACGATGACCCCCGTATTACGAAGTGGGGTAAATTCATGCGGAAGACGCACCTCGACGAACTGCCACAGTTCTGGAATGTGCTCAAGGGCGATATGGCCATTGTAGGCCCGCGTCCCGAACGTCGGCATTTTATAGAGGAGATTAAGGCCCACAAACTCGAATACATGCGGCTCTTCCGGCTCAAGCCGGGCATCACTTCCATCGGGCAGGTCTATTACGGTTATGCCGAAAATGTACAACAGATGTGCGAACGGGTAGATTACGACCTCAATTACCTTTCGAGCATGAGCCTCAAAACCGATCTGTCAATTATCATGCAAACGGTCAAAGTGATGATTCAGGGGAAGGGAAAATAGCCGCGTCTGAAAAAATAATCGGTCGGCCAAGTAACAATCGGCGTATTCGGACGTCTTGATAGAATGAACCAAACGTCCGCGAACGCACCGTCGCTTACCCGTTACCAGATCCTGGTCGTTGTTATCTTAGCAGTTACCCAGTTTACCGTTGTCCTCGATTTCATGATCATGTCGCCCTTGGGCGATATCTTGATGAAGTCGATGCACCTCATCCCATCGGAATTCGGGTTAGCCGTATCTGCCTACGCTTTTAGTGCAGGCTTTTCGGGATTCCTTACTGCGGGCTTTTCCGATAAGTTCGACCGTAAGAAGCTATTGCTTTTCTTTTACGTCGGTTTCGTCTTCGGCACCGTGTTGTGCGGCATTGCACACACTTATTGGTTCCTGGTGGCGGCCCGGGTCATCACGGGGCTATTCGGCGGGGTTATTGGCTCCATTTCCATGGCCATCGTTGCCGACTTGTTTGCACTGCAACAGCGCGGCCGTGTGCTGGGGTTTGTGCAGATGGCATTTGGCGCCAGCCAGGTGCTTGGTATTCCCATCGGTCTGTATATCGCCACCAATTGGGGCTGGGAAATGCCTTTCCTCATGGTAGCTGCACTGGGGGTGGTGATGGTTGGCGTCATCGGTTTCTATCTCAGGCCCATCAACGAGCACCTGTATGTCAAAAGCGAGAAATCTGCCTTTACACACCTTTGGCACACGCTGGCGCGCCGCGACTACCGGATAGGATTCGCAGCCACGGCGCTCCTTTCCGTGGGCGGCTTCATGATGATGCCTTTCGGCAGCGCCTTCGCCATCAACAACCTCCATGTTACGGAACACCAGCTCCCCTTGTTGTTCATGGTCGCAGGCTTAAGCACCTTGGTTATCATGCCATTCATCGGTCGCCTGAGCGACCGGGTGGATAAATATAAGTTGTTTGTGATCGCGTCGTTGTGGCTGATGGCCATGTGCATCTGGTACACCAACCTGTCGGTTGTTCCGCTGTGGATAGCTATCGCCCTGAATGTATTGCTGATGGCCGGCGTGACTAGCCGGATGATCCCTTCTTCGGCGTTGACAAGTGCAGTACCTGAACTGAAAGACCGTGGCGCGTTCATGAGTATCAATGCTTCCTTACAGCAGCTGGCTGGCGGTATCGCAGCAGCCCTAGCCGGAAAGATCGTGGTGCAGCAGACCAATTTTAGCCCCCTTGAACATTACGATACCGTGGGTTATGTGGTGGTGGCTTTTTCCGTGCTCGGCTTGTTTTTTATGTATCGGGTGGACCGATTGGTGAAAAGCGGACGGGCCTGACCAATAAGCGCCCGAAGGGTACTGATGCAAAACCGATAATCGCGCTTGAATCATATGCAGGAAATGTTACCTTTGCTTTCAAGGCAAATGTATTTAACCATAGCCAACTGCCCATTTTATGAATAAACAAGCAAATACAACAGGAAAAAAGTTAAGGAGCTCGGATTGGTTCGGCCGTGTCGGCAAAGACGGGTTCATTTACCGGGCGTGGATGAAGAACCAAGGCATCCCGGCCGACATGTTCCGCGGCAAGCCAGTAATCGGCATCTGTAACACATGGTCGGAGCTTACACCTTGCAATGCCCATTTCCGCGAGTTGGCCGAGTCGGTGAAGCGGGGGGTGCTGGAAGCCGGTGGCCTGCCGGTGGAGTTCCCCGTGATGTCGCTCGGCGAAACGCTGATGAAACCTACGGCCATGCTTTTTCGGAACCTGGCCAGCATGGACGTTGAGGAATCCATCCGGGCTAACCCGGTGGATGGCGTGATCCTACTATGTGGCTGTGATAAGACCACGCCTTCGTTGGTGATGGGTGCGTGCAGTGTTGACCTCCCCACCATCGTGGTGTCGGGCGGGCCAATGCTGACGGGGAAGTACCGCGGAAAGAGCATCGGCACAAGCGATGTGTGGCGTTTTTCGGAGGATGCCCGCAAGGGCGTGATGAGTGAAGAAGAGCTGAACCTGGCCGAAGGGGGCATGTGCCGTAGCCGCGGTCACTGCGCGGTGATGGGCACGGCTTCTTCCATGGCGAGCATGGTGGAAGCACTGGGTATCACCCTGCCCGGCAATGCGGCGATACCTGCTGCGGATGCGAACCGTAAAGTGCTGGCGCACCTCTCGGGCCGTCGTATCGTGGAAATGGTTTGGGAGGGGATGAAGCTGTCTGACATACTTACCCGCCCGGCATTTGAAAATGCCATCCGGACGAACGCCGCTATCGGTGGGTCGACGAACTTCGCGATCCACCTGATGGCCATCGCGGGCCGGATCGGCGTGGAACTGGAGCTGGAAGATTTCGATCGGTTCTCGCGCGGCGTGCCGTTGGTGGCCAACCTGCAACCTTCGGGACAATATTTCATGGAAGACCTGTACTATGCCGGTGGATTACCGGCCGTAATGCACGCTATCGAACGGTACCTCCACACCGATGCACTGACGGTGAACGGCAAAACGATGGGCGAGAATATCGTGGGCTGCGAAAGCTTGGACACGACGGTAATCGCCACGATTGAGGAGCCTATCAACCCGATATCGGGCATGGTCGTGCTGCGGGGCAACTTATGCGAAGACGGGGCCGTACTAAAGCCATCGGCGGCCTCACCGGAACTGATGCAACATACCGGGAGGGCCGTGGTATTTGAGGATATTGAGGATTATAAGCGCAAGATAGACGATCCGAAACTGGATGTGGATGAGACATCGGTGCTGGTGTTGAAAAATGTCGGGCCGAAGGGATACCCCGGGATGCCCGAGGTGGGTAACATGGGCATCCCTATGAAGCTTTTGGCCAAGGGCGTTACGGACATGGTGCGCATCTCCGACGGGCGGATGAGCGGCACCGGTTTCGGAACGGTGGTACTGCACGTTTCGCCGGAGGCCGCGGCCGGAGGGGCACTGGCGCTGGTGGTGGATGGCGACCTGATCCGACTGGACGTGGCGGATAGGCGGCTGGAGCTGCTGGTGGATGAGGCCGAGCTAGCCCGTAGGCGGGAGCAGATGCAACCGGATACCAACCCATTTCCGCGGGGCTATGCCAAACTGTATGTTGACCACGTGGAGCAGGCTCACCTCGGGGCCGACTTCGATTTCCTGAAGGGCGGCTCGGGGAGTGAGGTGTCGCGCGATTCGCATTGATAAAGTGATATTACATGGACAAAACGACGATAGATAGGTTTGCCGGAAAAACGGCGATCATCACGGGTGCAGGACAGGGTATCGGATTTGAAATAGCCCGCCAACTCGCATCGGAAGGGGCTTATGTGCTGTTGAACGACATCGACGAAGCACTGGCGGAAGCCGCAGCGGCCCAGATCGGCAAAGAGGGGGATTGCCGCGCATGCCCCGGAGATTCGGGTGATCTCCCTTTCATCGATGGAATGGTGAAACGCGCGATAGCCGAGACAGGCACATTGGACATCGTCATCGCCAACGCAGGGATTACGCTGTTTGGTGATTTTCTGCAATACACGCCGGAAGCATTCCATAAAGTGATGACCGTGAATCTCGCGGGTACATTTTTTTTGGCCCAAGCGGCCGCGAAGGAATTGATCCGGCAGGGGCGCGGTGGCTCCATGCTGTTTACCTCGTCGGTAACCGGGCACCAGGCCCATAAGAACCTGGCTGCTTACGGAATGTCGAAGGCGGCACTGGAGATGCTTGCCAAGCACTTGGTACTCGAACTTTCGCCGTATGGTATCAATGTGAATGCAGTTGCTCCGGGCGCCACCCTTACGGAACGGACGGCGGAAGATACGGAATACGCCGCTACGTGGTCTTCGATTACGCCGATGGGAAGGGCAGCCACACCGCAGGATATCGCGGCAGCGGCACTCTTTCTGGTCAGCGATACAGCACGGCACATCACGGGGCAAACCGTGGTTGTTGATGGTGGCTGGACGACGGTGAGCCCCTCGCCGTATTGAAAAGGGGCTGAACACAAGAAAAGCGCCTCAAGTTATATCACTTATCTCTTGCGTTGGCATAGGCGAATAGGAGGAAGTATCTTCTTTACAGCTTTCCTTATCTTATTGTATAATGCGTTTAGAAGATTGGGTTCCTGCCGTCTTTCGGCGACGTTCTATCAGCAATAAATTTTGCATCATAGATTCAACCTGGCGAAAAGGGTTGAGGCCCTTGGATTTTTCAAAATACCGCACGGATAAACCTTAGACCTACCACAAATCACATTTGCATAGCAGTAACTTATAAGTTTCCTTTGTGTCGGGAAAATCAGAGAAGTCATTGCATTCAGGAACCACTTTGAGGATTTCCTCACGGGCCAGTCCCAAAAGGTTCAGGACAAGATTTTCAAGGTCATCGAGGCCATTGAGACGTTAGAGCGTGTGCGGTCGAATTACTTGAAGGCCATGGTAGGGACAAATGGCCTGTACGAGGCACGGATGCAGTTGGGATCAAACAGCTGGCGTGTATTCTGTTTCTTTGATGGTGACCGGTTGGTGATACTGCTGAACGGTTTCCAGAAGAAAACGCAAAAGACGCCGAAGAAGGAAATTGCCAGGGCATTGAGGCTGATGGCCGAATATTACGAACAGAAAAGGAGTAAATGATGGAAACAAAAAGTTGGAAAGACATCAAGGATGGGGTTTACGGTGCCAAGGGTACCGAAAGGACGGACGCGTTAGAACGGGACTTCGAAGGGTTCAAGGTCGGCTTGCTACTTAGGAAAGCGAGGGAGGATAAGCAGCTTACTCAGGCGGAACTGGCTGAACTCGTGAATCGGAAGCGGGAATACATCTCGAGAATAGAAAACAACGGGAGTAACCTTACATTGAAGACCTTGTACGACATCGTGGAAAAGGGGTTTGGCGGTAAGGTTAAGATTTCGATAGAAGTGTAGTTTTAGGTCCAACCAGTGGAAAAAAGAAAC
Organism: Parapedobacter sp.; assembly: GCF_053550995.1. Taxonomy (NCBI): domain Bacteria; kingdom Pseudomonadati; phylum Bacteroidota; class Sphingobacteriia; order Sphingobacteriales; family Sphingobacteriaceae; genus Parapedobacter; species Parapedobacter sp. Next base: position 15,581 of record NZ_JBMQOC010000014.1, on the reverse strand, counting down.
CTTGTCACGTTAAACCGACAACGATATAACGAAAAAAGGCCAATTAAGGCCTTTTTAGTGTTCCCGAAGGGATTCGAACCCCTATCTTCAGAACCGGAATCTGAAATTCTATCCATTGAACTACGGGAACAGGAGTGCAAAGATATTAATTATTTGTTCTTCGCCAATCAAGAAAAACAAGAATTGCTTATTTCGCCTTACACATTGAAGCGGAAATGCATGATGTCGCCGTCCTGCACGAGGTAAGTTTTACCTTCTACAGCCAATTTACCGGCTTCTTTCACGACAGCTTCCGAGCCATACCGGATGAAATCGTCGTATTTGATCACCTCCGCGCGGATGAAGCCTTTTTCGAAATCAGTATGGATGACGCCGGCGGCCTGTGGTGCGGTAAACCCGTTCTCGATGGTCCAAGCGCGCACTTCCTGCACGCCCGCGGTAAAGTAAGTGGCTAAATTCAGGAGTTTATAAGCCGCACGGATGAGTTTGTTTACACCCGATTCGTCCAGTCCGAGGTCTTCGAGGAACAGTTGGCGTTCTTCGTAGCTGTCCAGTTGGGTAATCTCCGATTCGATCTGGGCAGAGATGATCAGTAATTCTGCATCTTCTTCCTTAATGGCTTCCCGCACCCGGTCTACATAGACATTGCCAGCGGTTACCGAGGCTTCATCCACATTGCAGACATAGAGGATCGGCTTCACGGTAAGCAGCGACAGGTCGCTGATAAATTCGAAATCTTCTTGGCTAATCGATGCGGTACGCGCCGACTTGCCGGATTCGAGATGGCTTTTTATCACCGATAGGATTTCAAAGCTTCGCTTCGCTTCCTTGTCATTTCCAGTTTTTGCTTGCTTTTCTACCTTTTGGATACGCTTCGTCACGGTATCCAAGTCCTTTAGCTGCAATTCCGTATCGATGATCTCCTTATCGCGCACGGGATCTACAGAGCCGTCCACATGCACCACGTTGCCGTCGTCGAAACAGCGCAGTACGTGGATGATGGCGTCGGTATTGCGGATATTGCCCAGAAACTGGTTGCCCAATCCCTCGCCCTTGCTGGCACCCTTCACCAAACCGGCAATATCCACGATCTCGATGGTATTGGGCAACACGCGTTGGGGCTTCACCAGCTCCGCCAGTTTATTCAGGCGCTCATCCGGTACAGTAATCACACCCACGTTGGGTTCGATGGTGCAAAAAGGGAAATTGGCTGCCTGTGCCTTTGCATTGGAAAGGCAGTTGAATAAAGTAGATTTGCCCACATTTGGTAGGCCAACGATGCCGCATTGTAATGCCATGAATGTCGAGTTTTTTGAAAACGGGGCAAAGATAACAATTAAGTATTATCTTTGAAGAAGCATGAAGTGGATCAAAGTAACCGAAGAGGCCATTCCGGAAACCGACGGTATTCGCAAAGTAAAAATAGCCGGTAAGCGCGTTTGCTTCATACGTGATGGTGGCGAATTGCACGCCACCTCCGCACGTTGCCCGCATGCCGGTGCCGACTTGTCGGGCGGATGGTGTGAAAAACAGCGCCTGATCTGCCCGTATCATCGGCACGCCTTTAGCCTGGAGACCGGCAGGGGCGACCCGGGACAGGGGGATTATATTACCGTCTATCCGCTTGAAGAGCGGAAAGGCGAGTGGTTTATCGGCATAAAGGAAAATTGGCTGAGTAAACTATTCAAAAAATAAAGTACGCCCTTCGTTGTAACATTTTTTTAATAGAGATGTCTTATCACTGACTTTTATGCAACACCTTAATCGTTAACCATGTATAGATGTTTACTTCTGCTCGCCCTAACTGTGGTAGGTACTTCACTCGTTTATGCGCAACCGACCCCGACGGACCCGCGCCTTAGCGACATGGATTCGTTGCTGGCGAAATTGCTCGACGACTACCACGTAGCTGGTTTTTCTGTGGCAGTGGTGCATAAAGATCGTGTGGTTTACGCCAAAGGATTCGGTTACCGCGATTACGAAAAGCAGCTGCCCGCTACACCCAATACGCTATATGCAATCGGCTCATCCACTAAAGCCTTCACCGCCGCCTTGCTGGGGAAGCTCTTCGGCGACAGCCTTTCATTGGATGATAAGGTGACCGAACATTTGCCGGCACTCCATTTCAAGGATGGGCGCGAGGCTGATGTGACGGTGCGCGACCTGATGACCCACCGCACGGGATTATCGCGGTACGATTTCTCATGGTACGTATTCAACTCGGATGCACGCGATAGCCTGTTGCGCCGCGTGGCCTATATGGAACCCAATGCGGCGTTGCGGGAGAAATGGCAATACAACAATTTCATGTACCTCGCACAGGGCATGATTGCCGAGCGCATGACCGGAAAAACGTGGGAAGAAAATATCAAAAATCGGTTCTTTACCCCGCTGGGCATGAGCCGGTCCAACTTCGATGTAAACGAGATGGCGGCCGATGCCGATGCAGCAGCGGGTTACACCGTGACGGAAGCAGATGCCATCGAAAAGATGCCGTATTTCGAAATCCGTGGAATGGGCCCGGCCGGCAGCATCAACAGCAGCGTGCTGGAGATGGCCAATTGGCTCCAGCTTTGGATAGACGGGGGCGCGTATGGGGGTAAGCGGCTGATTCCCCGTGATTTTGTCGGCGAAGCGGCCAGTTCGCAGATGGTGATGGCTGGTGGATTGCCTACGAAACATAAGGATGTCCATCTGGCCAATTATGGCCTGGGCTGGATGATTAGCTCATACCGCGGCCACTACCGCGTGGAACATGGTGGCAATATCGATGGGTTTACGGCGAGTACGTGTTTTTTCCCCGTGGATGGATTGGGCATTGTGGTACTATCCAACCAAAACCATTCAGCGGTTCCCGCAATTGCACGCAACTTAATCGCCGACCGTTGGTTTGGGCTTCCGTTTATCGATTGGAATGAACGCGGCGTCGAGAAAGATACCACGGCTGTGGATACCACGGAGCAGGTCGATCTGGCACAGATCAAAGGGACAAGGCCCGCGCACGGGCTTTCGGACTATGCGGGCACCTACACAAACCCGGCTTACGGTACATTTGTGGTCCGTGTAGCCAACGACACCCTCCAAACGGCACTGGGTAAAGAACGTGCGTGGCTAAGCCATTATCATTACGATGTGTTCGAGATGCGGGAGATCGGTGAAGACGGCCGGGCAGATACCACGGCAGGGGGGATGAAGATCAATTTCCGCACGGGGTTGGACGGCCAGGTGCTGAGCGCATCCATGACGATGGATGACCCATCGGGCAATCCGGTCGAGTTTAAGCGGAAACTTATCGCTGTAGAGATAACTCCGGCCCAGTTGCAAGCCTATGTGGGGAAGTATATCGTTAGCGGGATGACGATCTCGATCACGGTAAAAGACGGTGTGTTATTCATGGATGTGCCCGGCCAGACCAATTACGAAACCGTTGCGCAGGGCAACCATAACTTTAAGCTCAAAGCCCTGAATGGTTTTTCCATCCGTTTTGAAATGGACGAGGGCGCAACGCAGGCGTCGACCATGTATGCTATCCAGCCCAATGGTACGTTTAAGGCCACGCGTGCGGATAACTAACCGATTGGCGCTTACTTGCGGGGCCGGGGGCCGCGCTTGTAAATAATCAGTCCGTTCAGGAAATTGCGGAGCAACTGGTCGCCGCACGGTTTGAAATTCGGGTGATCTTCCTTGCGGAAGATCGCCCCCAGCTCTGTTTTCGTTACCCTGAAATCGGCGAGTGCCAACACTTCGATGATATCGTCGTCGGTGAATTTTAAAGCTACCCGGAGCTTTTTCATGATGTCATTGTTGCTCATGGCATGAATACGTTTACCTGGAAATTTTTATGTTGACTTTTTTGCCTTTTATCTTTTCGTTGCGGACCTGCCGGACAACGTGTTCGATCCGGTCACGTTTTACGGCCGCATACGCCGAATGGTCCAACACCTCGATGCGTCCGAGGTCATCTTTGTCCAATCCCCCTTTTTTAAGCAGTAACCCTACGATGTCCACCTTGTTTATTTTCTCTTTTTTCCCCGCGGCGATGTAAAGCGTTGCCCATGGGGTAGGGGGCATTAAAGCTGGATTTTCCGGTATTGCTTCCTCTTCCGGCAATTCCGTTAAATAAGCCGGCTTTTCCTCGGGGGCCAGCAGCAGGTAGGAAGTGCCACTGGCGTGCATCCGTGCCGTCCGCCCGTTGCGGTGCAGGAAAGCCTCTTCGGTATGCGGAAGCTGGTAGTGGATGATATGTTCGATTTCAGGTATATCCAATCCGCGCGATGCCAGATCGGTCGTAACCAACAGGCAGTGGCTGCCATTGCGGAATTTGAGTAGGGCGCGCTCTCGATCATCCTGCTCCATGCCCCCATGGAAGACGCCATGGGTCAGCTCCCTGTCCCACAGTAGGTCGCTGATGCGCTCCACCGCTTCGCGATGATTACAGAAAACCAATGTAGGGGTATTACCAATTTTGCCGATCAACGCCAACAGTGTATCCAGCTTGTCGGCAGCCCGTGTGATGACCACCTTTTGCTTCAGGTTGGGTGCCGAGGGTTGATGCGTCAGGTAGTCGAGCGTTGCCGGTTTGTCGATACCGGTGAAAGCAGGGATTTCCTCCATGGGTGTTGCCGACGTCAGTACGCGTTTTTCAAGAAAAGGCAATTGGTTGATGATGTAGGCCATATCATCCTGGAAGCCGAACTCGAGCGCTTTGTCAAACTCGTCAAGCACCAGCGTACGTACCGTACGGGTATCGAATGTTTTGCGGCGCAAGTGGTGGGCCAGTCGGCCAGGAGTGCCGATCAACACGGCAGGGGGCTGCGATAAGTTGTTGGTTTCGATCCGGACGGAGTGGCCGCCATAGCAGCAGTTGACCTTAAATCCGCTACCCATTGCCCTGAAGACCTGTTCGATTTGGAGGGCAAGCTCCCGCGAAGGCACGATAACCATGGCCTGCACGCTAGCGATGTCCGTTCGGAGTGAACGCATCAATGGTAATAGGAAACCCAATGTTTTTCCCGAGCCCGTGGGAGAGAGCAGGATAAGGTCCTGTTTTTCTGCCGCATCGAGCGCGGCCTGCTGCATTTCGTTGAGTGCGTCTATTTTTAAATTATGGAGTATCTGCTTTAACATGCGTGCGCGAGTTGGCATCAAAGATAGGGGAAAAAAAGGAAGGGTGCCGCAATTGCCCTATGGTTTAATAAATACCGGCGAGCCGGTCAACGACAGGGTACCGTTTATGGTGGTGCGCTTGTTGTCCCAGGTGAACTGCGTGGCCGTTTTGATGGCCAACGACGTGGGGAAACTGTATTGGGCGGTTGCGGTTTCCGAAGCGCCGCTGGTTTTTGCCCACAGCACGTAGATATAATCTTTGTCGCCCGCATGGTAGAATGCGCCGCCATCAACGGTAGGGGGCAGCTGCAATGCGGCCGTTGCTGCCGGATCATATTGCCGCATGCCAAGTAAGCTACTCACGGTACGCCAGGCGATACCCCCGGGTGTAATGGTGGCATCGTACGGATTCAAGGTCATGTTTTGATAGAAGCCCATCGCCTGATACGGTTCGGTGACCTGGGCTAAGGGCAGACTTTCAGCCGGCCCGTAAATGTAGAGTCCGCTGATGCCTGCTTTTTGTGCAACGACCGCAGCTTTGATTAAAAAGTTCCGCTGCACTTCATCACCACCCACGTAGTCTGCCACCGCCTTACGGGGGATGTTGCTTTCCGTTACAAGGAATGCTTTTTCGGGATGGGTGGTTCCATCGTATGCATACTTGTCCAGCACGGCCTGAAACGCATGTTTATGATCCGCCACGGCTGCAGCTGCTGCATCTGAGTTTCGATTACTGCCCAAATCATACATCGGATAGACGTGGTAGCTTAGGCAATCGAACCATTCGCCCCCTTTTTTTGGATAGTCGGCACTGATAACGCCGTCATTCGGATTATCCGTATTGCGTAATATCGCATCCAGGAAGTTGGGGTAGCCCAATCCACCCACGCAGACCAAGCCATCGTCATCCAAAAGTGTCACGATTTCATGCGTAATCCGAAGCATACGCACGTATGATTGAATGGGCGCAGCGAAGTTGGTCAGTTCGCAGGGGTTGGGGTCCGACTGGCCCCAGGTTTGGGTGGCCGGCCAGTTGCTGGTATAATCCGGCTCGTTCCACACCTCCCAGTATTTTACGTAGGGACCGTAGGTTTTCACCACATGGTAAACGTAGTTGGCGTAGTAGTTATCCGGGTTCACCTTATCCGGCGATAACCATATAGGTTCATAGAGATTGGCAAAGGTGTGCGATTGGGCATCGTTGCAGTACTTGGTCTGGTCCCGATGCGCTTCGGAAGGTCCATTGAGGAAAATGGTGTGGTCTTTTCCACCCAGTTGCTCGTAAAACGTAAACGCGTTTAATCGGATGTCATATCCCCATTGCTGCACAAAATGGTCATACATCGCCGGCCGAAGGCTATTTACTCCCGCGCCGGCGATACCTTTGGCCGGATTGCCGATTAAGATTTCAGCCAATTGTCCATCCGACCAGCCCGCGTACGATCCCATATTGGAACCATAGAGGAATGATCTTTTTCCAGTTGGGGGTGCCGTTGTTGGGGGTGGAACCGAATCCGTATCCGTGCCGGCTGGCGAGTCGACACTGGTTTTTCCCTTTTCGCATGCACCAAAAAGTGAGATAAGGAGTACTACAAGTAGGGGGTAGATTCCACGAAACATCATCGTTTTAAACAACAGGGGCGTTAAATAGTGACTGCCTTTTAGGATGCGCAAAAAAATAAACCTTAACTAAACACCATTAACCTATTCAAAATTTATACCAATCGTTGTTGGGTAATTTGCCTAATTAATGAAAACGGCGTGATTGGTAAAAAAAATTAGAAAAACAAGAAAAAGTGTGCCATATTTCGGGGTGGGTCGAAAATCTTTTTGGCTCACTTTTTTTTGTGAATGTAGCTTCATTGTATCAAAAAGGCTGATTTTTGCATTTTTCGCAAATATCAACACGCGTGTAAAAGCAAATTGCAATAGTGAAAAGGCAATTTGCACGCGTGCTAATCGAAATTTCATCCGTGCAAAACCAACTTGCAATCGTGTAAAAATGATCTGTGCGTTTACAAAAGTGAATAACACACGTGTTAACCGGAATTATACACGTGTTAAAGCAAATTTCAATACGGCAAATATGATCTGCGCGCTTACGAAAGTAAATTGCACACGTGTTAACCGGAATGACACACGTGTTAAAGCAAATTTCAATACGGCAAATATGATCTACACACTTACGAAAGTGAATAACATACGTGTTAACCGGAATGACACACGTGTTAAAGCAAATTTCAATACGGCAAATATGATCTGCACACTTACGAAAGCGAATTGCACACGTGTTAACCGGAATGACAAACATGCGAAAGCAAACAGCACTTGTTTAAAAGACCATGGCACATGTGCAAATGGGAATTGAAATAGTGTAAAAGTAGATGGCAATAGTGCAAAGCCCTAACCTCATTACCGATGACGATTCCAACAGACCATCGCCATTTATATCCCCTATATACAGTCCGTTCCCTTTGGATGATTTTCCGATTTGGGAACTTATTCCTAACTTCGTTAAAGTCATGGTTTCAGGAAGCCGAACGGGCCACCGACGTACACCGCATGAGATAAAAGAGGTTGAAAAGGTAATCTTTGATGATGACGTTCGGTGTTTGTTACATAGCGACAGTATAACGGCACTTGACAATTTGCCGAATAATTGAGTGCGCTACCTCACCAGAAAACCTAATGACTGGCAAAAAGAAAATGTGAGAAAAATAATCGCGGCATTCAATACGACGATTGACGGAAACTGCGACCACACCGCAGGAATAGCGGACGAAGAAATACATCAACACTACACTAACCTTTTGAACAATGCAGGTGTTATCCTTTATGGGCGAATAACATATCAACTTATGGAATTTTGGCGAACGATTTTGGAAAAGCCTTCGGAAGAAAAATCAATGAATGACTTCGCTATAGCTATTAACAAAATCCAAAAAATTGTTTTTTCTCATACGCTTAAAAATATAGATTGGAAAAGTGCTAAACCAGCAAACCGAAGCCTTGAAGAAGAAGTTTTGGAACTCAAACAGCAATCGGGAAAAGACATTTTTGTTGGAAGTCGCAGTTTAATTATACAGTTAATGAACTTGAATTTAATTGACGAATTACAACTTTGTATTCAGCCGGTTATTGCGGGAAAGGGGTTGTCGTTATTTGAGGATATTAACGATCGGACAATTTTCAAGCTCAAAAAGACTAAAACCTTTATTAACGGAGCAATTTTACTTTATTACGAGCCGAGAAAATGAAAAAAGCAATTGCAGTTTTCGGCTTGACACTTTTTACTTTGACAGCGTGCAACGAAAACAAGACAGAAACTAAAACAATGACAACAGTAGCAGACAAACTGACTTTTGACAGCGGTTATTCCAACGTGAACGGACTGAAAATGTATTACGAAATCTACGGACAAGGTAAACCGCTTGTTCTCATTCACGGTGGGGGTTCAACCATTCAGTCCAACTTTGGTAAAGTTATTCCGCTGTTTGCAAAAAACAGAAAGGTGATTGCAGTTGAATTACAAGCACACGGGCGAACAAGCGACAGAAACGCCGACTTATCATTTGAACAAGATGCAGACGACATCGCAACGCTTCTCAAAAATCTGAACATTGACAAAGCTGACTTTTTCGGTTTCAGTAATGGTGGCACAACGACTTTACAAATTGCCATTCGTCACCCCGAAATCGTGGACAACATAATTTTAGGTTCTGCACTTGCCAAACGCAATGGAGTTCCTGATTGGTTTTGGGACTTTATGAAACAAGCGAAATTGGAAAATATGCCCGAACAATTGAAAACTGCATACAACCAAGTTGCACCCGATACAAGCGGTTTACAAGTCATGCACGACAGAGATGCAAAACGAATGGTAAACTTCAAAGATATTCCAGACGAACAAATTAAATCCATTAATGCACCGACCTTAATCATCATTGCCGACAAAGATGTTATTACACCAGAACATGCCATTGAATTGCACCGACAAATTGCCAACGCCGAATTAGCAATCATTCCGGGCGGACACGGAGAATATATTGGCGAAATCACGACAATAAAACCCGACACAAAAGAAAGTGAATTTGTTGTGCCGATGATTGAAAAGTTTTTAAACAAACACGCTGAAAAATAAAAAAGACCTGAAAATCAATGATTAACAGGTCTTTTTAGTACCCAGGGCCGGGATCGAACCGGCATGGGTCGCCCCACTGGTGTTTGAGACCAGCGCGTCTACCAATTCCGCCACCTGGGCTTATGTTAATGTACTATTCCCTATTCGGGGATGCAAATGTATTTATTAATCCGTATTCCACAAAATGTTTTTCGAAAATACCGTCGTCAGTTGGGGCATCCCTTCAACTTGTCACAATAACCCCTGTATATTGGCGCATCTACCCTCTTGGGGTGGGGTGAAGCGCCGTACCTTTGTTTTGTGGGGGATGCCCACACATAAAAAGACGGTGATGCGAAAAGCGATTTCATTCTTCACACTTAATAATTACATACAATGGTATTCAATCCTTATTTAAATTTTGCAGGTAATGCGGAAGAGGCGTTCCGCTTTTACCAAACGGTTTTCGGTGGTGAGTTATTCATCCAACGGATGAGCGACACGCCGGGGTCGGAAAACTTGCCCGAGAACGAACGTGACTACGCGATGCATGTATCCATCCCGGTAGGGGATGGGCAGTACCTGATGGCCTCCGATTGCTTGGACTCCGCAGGACATGTGCTGAATGTAGGCAACAACAATTACATTTCCATTACGCCCGATAGCCGCGAAGAGGCCGATCGGCTGTTTAATGGCCTATCGGCCGGAGGAAAGGTGGAAATGCCCATGGCCGAACAGTTCTGGGGAGATTATTTCGGTTCGTTCGAAGACAAGTTCGGTGTGCGTTGGATGATCAATTTCCCCATCAACACCAAATAGATCGTTGACCCTGACCCAATGCTTCAAGTCGTTGGGTTAGGGTCGTTGCTCGATCAATCTTGCCCAGGTAGGCCATAGAAATTGTGTACCGCACGATAGTCCGCCAAATCCAGGTGGCTGGCTGCAGCGGCTTGTATGCCTCCGGGGATAAGGACATAGCGAAATGTGGAGAAACTGTGGTTTGTATTGGATCTCAATGTGATTTTGCCTACACTCATTTCTACTTTCACCCAGTTGGTACCCTGCGTGTAGGGCAGCTTATTATAAGTTGTTGACGCCGTAGGGAAGATGATGGAAAACTTTTCGTAAACGGCAATATCTCCTTTGTTCAATACGTCTGCCGTCAGTTTTGGCGCATCTATGGTTCCGGAGTAAACCCCTCCACTGTTGGTAAAGGTAACCGATACCCAATCCGAATAAATTACATTGGCAGTACCGGTATCGCCCTTCTCCCCTTGAACCCCTTGCTCACCTTGTGGACCTTGTTCACCTTGCGGACCGGTATTGCCGGTGTCCCCTTTGTCGCCTTTTTCCCCTTGGATACCCTGTTCCCCTTGTGAACCTTGTGGTCCCTGCGGACCGATATCACCTTCTTTGCAGCCGTATAGGCTCGCGGTACAAAAGCTAAGGGAAATCAGGTAGATCAAATAACGATTTTTCATAACTGTCCTGTTTTTTTGTTAAGATTCGATTTATACGCTGCTCGCGCACCCATTGCACGGGCAGCGACAAAAATCGATATGATTTATCGGACATGATTGTAAAAAACCGACAATCTACGGTGCGATGTCGCTGGTACGCCCTAATGCATCGCGTTGTCGGCGATAACTGGGCGATTTTTTGACTTGGCGAGTTGTTGGATGGAAAATACGGCCGCGAAACACAAACCGGTGATGACCGCCATGCATCCGGCTATGGATGCATTGAGCCAATAGGCCATCCAATAACCGGTGAATGCGATAAACACACCCAATGCGACGGTAATTGCCAGCATGCGTTTCAAGTCGTGCGTAAGGAGATAAGCCGTGGCGGGCGGGCCGATCAGGAATGCGATGACCAATATGGCACCCACCGACTCAAAAGAGCTGACCGTGGTGATGGACACCGCTGCCATCAGTAAATAATGCCACAACGCGGTGGAAATGCCCAGGGCCGAAGCAAAGGCCGGGTCGAATGATGTCAGCTTAAGTTCTTTATAACCCAGCCGGATAAATGTGACCACCAACAACAATACACCCGAGAGGATATAGACGGGGCGCGGCCCCATGATCGTGCCGCCGGCCGTCACCCACAGATCGATGGGCACATAGGCGATTTCACCATACAGTACGCAGTCCTGATCGACATCCACCTGGCCTGCAAAGGCACTGATGAGGATGATGCCCACCGCAAAAAGAAAGGTAAAGACGACGCCGATGGCGGCGTCGGTTTGCAGACCCGCCCGCCGGTGGAAATACTCGATTAAAAAGGTAGCGAACAATCCGGTAGCACCTGCCCCCAATAGCATCGGTAATGTTTCGCGGCTCCCGCTGAGTAAAAAAGCAATCACAATGCCCGGCAGTACCGCGTGGCTGATCGCGTCACCTACCATGCTCATTTTACGGAGTACTAAGAAGCAGCCCAACAACCCGCAGGTGATGGCTACCAATGCTCCGGTAAGGATAATCCAAAATGCGATCATTAACTAAACGTTAGACATTAGACAACAGACATTAGACATTAGACAACAGACATTAGACAACAGACATTAGACAAACATCAACAAATCATCACATCATCAACTTTTCGGTATTTCCGCATTGTGCGGGTCGCGCTCGGGGTACCCCAGCTGGTATTCCAGTTCGCGCTCCAGTTCCGGCGTAATAATATGTTCGATGGTTTCCGCATCGTCATGCACATGGTCCGCCGCGATATGCATATACCTCGTTAAATATAATTCCCACAGCCGGTGCAGGCGTACCACACGTGCTGCCCGCAGCTGCCCCTCCTCCGTAAGCCTCCATTGATGGCCTTCGGCGACAACGAATTCCTTGGCTGTAAGCCGCTGTAATGCCGCTTTAACTGCCGGTGCATTCACGTCGCCTGCGTCAATCAATTCATCCATCGCGCGTGGTACTGGAAAATGGCCGTCCCGCTCGCCCAGATGATAGAACCGTTTCAATGCATTCTCCTCGGCGATGGTCCGCTGGTTCTTGTATTGTTTGTATAGTTTCGGCACGATGCCCTTGGTGGGCGCAAAGAAGAACGAAAGGAAGGCGATGGCTGAGGAAACCACCACCATCCACGGTCCGGTAGGCATGGCGGGTGCCGTGTAAGAAATGTAGGCACCGGCCAGTCCGGCAAACGCACCGAAAGCAACGGCTATCCACACCATCCGCCGGATGTTGTTTGTCCAGTACCGTGCCGCAGCGGCGGGCGTAATCAGCATGGCTGCCATCAACACGACCCCTACCGCGGTAATGCCCGTTACTACGGCCAACACGGTTAGGCTGGTAAGTAACAGATCAAGCTTTCGTACGGGATAGCCCAGTGCCTCGGCGTAGGGTCGGTCAAAAGCGACCAGTGCGAATGCCTTGAAAAAGAGCCCTACGGCAATGAGGAGTATGAGGGCAAGGATGCTGAAAATCAAAAGATCGGAGCCGATAAGGGTTGCGGCCTTGCCGAATAGGAAATGATCGAGGCCACTTTGGGCGGCATTGCCCGATTGCTGGATGTAGGTCATCATCACCATGCCCGTACCGAAAAACACCGATAGCACTAAACCAATGGCCGCATCTTTCTTAATTTTGGATTTGGCAACGATATAATCGATGGTGATCAGTGCAAGCCAACCCGTAATGAAGGCGCCGGCCAGCATGAAGCCGATGTGCTTGCTGCCAGCGAATAGGAAGGCCGCACAGATGCCCGGCAGTACGGCGTGCGACACGGCGTCGCCGATAAGCGCTTTTTTTTGCAGTAAGATAAAGGCTCCCACCATGGCGGCACTGGAGGCCAACAGTATGTTGCCAAGCACCACGTAGCGGACATTGGGATCTGAAAAGGTGAAAAAGTCGAAAAAACTTTCCATGGTCATGTGTGCTTAGCGTTCCCGGCTCGGGAATGCGCGTTTCTCCATTACATCGCCTACCTGGGACAATAGGTTGAGCCGCCCGCCATAGGCTTGTTGAATGGTCTCGTCCGTAAACGCCTTGTCAGTTGGCCCGGCGGCGATGAGGTGCATGTTTAGCAGCACAATCCAATCGAAATAGCTACGGGCCGACTGCAGGTCGTGGTGTACCACAACGATGGTTTTGCCTTTCGATGCCATTTCCCGGAGCAGTTCGATAATGGCTTGCTCGGTTGCGGCATCTACCCCAGCAAAAGGCTCGTCCATGAAGTAGACATCCGCTTCCTGCGCCAACGCCCGCGCAAGGAACACGCGTTGCTGCTGGCCGCCCGATAGCTGTGAAATTTGCCTCCTGCCATACGCAGACATGCCCACTTTATCCAGGCATTCGATGGCTACGGCGCGGTCGCGGGCACCGGTATTGCGCAATAGCCCTACCTTGCCGTAGCGCCCCATCAATACCACATCCAGAACGGAAACCGGAAAGTCCCAGTCGACCGACTCGCGTTGCGGTACGTAACTGATACGCGACCGCACATCGGCCAACGGCAGATCAAATAGCTTTACATAGCCGCTAGATGGTGCGATTAATCCCATAATGGTTTTCAGGAGCGTGGATTTACCCGCCCCGTTCGGCCCGACAATACCGGCAATGCATCCGGCGGGCAGCGTGAAATCGACGCCCCAAAGCACGGGCTTGCGTCCATAGGTTACGGTGAGGTCGTGCACCTCCAATATCGGTTCTTGTGCGTGTATGATCATGCGAAAATCCGTTTAATCCGAATTATCTGTGTTCTGTTTATCCGTTAGCGCATCCACTATGGTGTTTACATTGTGTTTCACCATGCCAATATATGTCCCCTCTACCGTACCTTCGGCTCCCATGGCATCCGAAAACAAATCGCCACCGATGTGCACAGAGCCGCCACGTTGGCGCACGCCGGTCAATACCGCCTTTAGCGACCGGTCGGATACGGAGCTTTCCACAAACACGGCGGGTATTTCTTTCGTAATGATGTAATCGACCAATCGGGATACATCGCGTAGTCCAAATTCAGATACGGTAGAGATGCCCTGCAACCCACGCACTTCCATCCCATAGGCCCGTCCAAAATAGCTAAAGGCATCGTGGGCGGTAATCAACACCCGTTTGTTGGCGGGGATGGTGTTTATGCGGGCTTGCACCCATGCGTCTAATGAATCGAGTGCCGCCATGTAACGGCGCCCATTCGCTTCGTAGTAAACTGCGTTGGCACTGTCTAAAGCGGCCAACTGCTGCACCGCGTGGGCGGCGGCTGCCCTCCAAAGGGAAACATCAAACCAAATATGCGGGTCGTATATTGTTTCATTTATTTTGATCAGTCCGTCAAGACCATCGCCTACCGCGACGACCGGCTTCACTCGTGCCTGCTTCTCCAAGATGGAAGCCAGCTTCCCTTCTAGGTGCAGGCCGTTGTAAAACAAATAGTCCGCATCGAGGATTTTCTTGAGGTCACCTTGGCTGGCCTTGTAAAGATGGGGGTCCACGCCAGGCCGCATCAATGCCTCCACGATGGCCGAGTCGCCGGCGATGTGTTGCACCATATCGGCCACCATGCCGGTCGTGGCGAGAATATACGGCTTCGCCGGCTTGGTGCGTTCACCTCCCGTGTGTTGGCACGAAACGAAACAGGTGAGTCCGAAAACCGTGAACCAAAAGCTGTAAACCTTTCCCATATCCCATACAAAAATATAAAATTTAGATTAATCTAACATTTTTTGTAAGTTATTTTAAACTATTTGATTGAATCAGCCATCTCCTTAATTTTTCCGCAGATTTCGTACCTTCGTTTGATAATCAATTACGAGTTATGCAAGAAGTTTATATCGTTTCGGCCGTACGTACCCCCATCGGTAGTTTCGGAGGTAGCCTATCCAGCTTGTCGGCGACGCAACTGGGTGGTATCGCGATCAGGGCAGCAGTGAATCGGGCCAATGTTGCACCTGATGGTGTGGAGGAAGTGTTTTTCGGCAATGTATTGTCGGCCAACCTGGGTCAGGCACCTGCCACGCAGGCTGCCAAATTCGCGGGACTTCCTGATATTCCCGCCACCACGGTCAACAAAGTGTGCGCTTCCGGGGCAAAGGCCATTATGTTGGCGGCCCAGAGCATTGCCTTGGGTGCAAAAGATATGGTTGTGGCCGGTGGTATGGAAAGTATGAGCAATGTGCCCTATTATCTTGATAAGGCTCGTACCGGCTACCGGCTGGGGCATGGCCAAGTGATAGACGGTTTGGTGAAGGATGGATTGTGGGATGTATATAACGACTACCACATGGGGTCGGCGGCCGAGCTTTGCGCCGAGACATGCGGTATCGGGCGGGAGGCCCAGGACGCCTACGCGGAGGAATCCTATAGACGGTCGCAGGCAGCACAGCAGGCAGGCAGGT